>QNFD01000495.1 GCA_003645435.1 Gammaproteobacteria bacterium
CACGCAAGGTCAAGCGGGGTAAAGGTTTCGATCTCGAGGATCTGCGTGACCAGTTTACCCAGATGGAGAATATGGGGGGACTGGGCAGCCTGATCGATAAATTGCCGGGAATGGGGTCCGGGATGGCACAGGCGATGCAGAACCCGGCGCATAGCCGGCAAATGAAAAGCATGGTTGCGATTATCGATTCCATGACTCCGCTGGAGCGACGTAAACCCGAGGTCATCAATGGTTCGCGTAAGCGACGGGTGGCACAGGGTTCAGGCACCCAGATTCAGGACGTCAATCGACTGCTCAAACAGCATAAGCAAATGCAACGCATGATGAAAAAAATGGGTAGTAAGGGCGGCATGACCAATATGTTGCGCGGCATGAAAGGCAGGCTTCCCCCCGGAATGCCTTTTTAAAAGACATTTCTCGCATATTCCATGTAAAAACAGGGATTGCGGACTTCACAGGCGGGTTTATTTAGGTACAATACGCGGTCTTCTGACCCTGGGGTCAGCGGCGAACTGTTGTCTGATGACAGATGATAGTTGTTCGGATCGATCTGTTAGGTCGATTTATACTGGAGAATTTTTATGGTTTCAATTCGTTTGGCACGCGGTGGCGCTAAAAGACGCCCGTTTTACCATGTAGTGGTGAGTGACAGCCGTAGCCCGAGAGATGGCCGCTATATCGAGCGTGTCGGCTTCTTCAATCCCCAGGCTCGTGGCCAGGAAGAAGGGCTGCGCCTGGATGATACACGTATCGATTACTGGATTTCCAAAGGCGCGAAACCCAGTGAACGTGTTGCCAGCCTGATCAAGGGAGCGCGCAAAACTGCGGCTTAACCAGCGATGAGCCAGCACGATGATGATTTGATCTGTGTTGGACATATTCTGGGTTCGCAGGGAATTAAAGGTTGGGTCAGGGTTTTTTCGAATACCAGCCCACGTGAGAATATAGTGAGTTACAGCCCCTGGTTTATCGAACAGGGTAACGTTCGCAAGGCAACTGCGGTGCACGGGCGCCGGCAGGGAAAGAATGTTTTGGCCAGGCTGGAAGGGATCGAGGATCGTACCCAGGCCGATGAGCTGACAGGTTGCCGGATTTTTATTGATCCGCAGCAGTTACCCCGATTGGAAGCGGGAGAATACTACTGGTCCGACCTGGTCGGACTGGCGGTAGAAACAGTGCAGGGAGAGCCGCTCGGAGTGATTGCCTCGATGATGGAAACCGGGGCAGATGACGTAATGGTGTTGTCGGGCGAACGCGAACGCTTGATACCGTTTGTAATCGATCAGATCGTCAGGGAAGTAGACCTGGAGAGCCAGCGACTGGTAGTTGACTGGTCACCCGAGTACTGAGATGCGAATCGATGTAATCACGCTGTTTCCCGAACTGGTTGAACAGGTGACAGGGTGCGGAGTAGTCGGTCGTGCAGCAGAGCAGGGTCTGCTTGAACTGCATTGCTGGAATCCACGTGATTATACCCTGGACAAACACCGCACGGTCGATGATCGCCCATACGGTGGCGGGCCTGGAATGTTGATGAAGGTGCAACCGTTGCAGGATGCGATAACGGCGGTAAGAGCACGTAATAGCGCTGCGCGGCTGGTGTATCTCAGCCCGCAGGGAAAGCCGCTGCGGCAGGAAAAATTGGCGCGGCAGGTTGAAGTGGGATCGGTTATTTTTTTGTGCGGTCGTTACGAAGGTATCGACGAACGCCTGATTCAGCGGGAAGTGGACGAAGAATGGTCCATTGGTGACTATGTCATTAGTGGAGGCGAGCTCGCAGCGATGGTTTGTATCGATGCGATGACCCGCCTGATTCCGGGGGCGCTTGGACATGCAGACTCAGCGCAACAGGATTCATTTAGTGACGGTTTTCTGGACTGCCCTCACTACACGCGGCCCGAAGAGTATCTCGGCGATCGTGTACCCGAAGTGTTGATGAACGGTAATCACCGTGAAATCGACACATGGCGTCAACAGCAAGCGCTGGGACGTACCTGGCAACGGCGGCCGGATCTGCTCGACGATATCGAGCTGGATAAAGGGCAGCAGGCTTTGCTGGATAAATTTATTGCCGAGCTGGAACACACTCGGAAACGGTGAGTGACACCGTGTTGAAAGTGATTTATTTGAGGAATTGACATGAGCAACATAATTGCACAACTCGAAGCGGAAGGAATGAAATCCGATATTCCTGTTTTTTCTCCCGGAGATACCGTGGTAGTGCAGGTACGGGTTAAAGAAGGTACGCGTGAACGTTTACAGGCCTACGAAGGTGTGGTTATCGCGAAGCGTAACCGGGGTATTAATTCAGCCTTTACGGTACGCAAGATCTCTCACGGCGAAGGTGTGGAGCGTGTGTTCCAGACGCATAGCCCGATGATCGCGGAGATCAAGGTCAAACGTCGTGGCAATGTACGTCGCGCCAAGTTGTACTATCTGCGTGGACGCACCGGTAAAGCGGCGCGTATCCGGGAAAAGCTATAAGCGATTGGCTGCCAAAATGCACTATCAAAAGCGTGTATGCCAAGGCTGCACGCTTTTTTTTTGAGGCCACCCGGGAAGTGATAGCAAGCATCAAGGTTTTACTTTTAGTAGCGCTTGGCATGGGAATGATGTTTCCTGCCGCTGCTGATGAGCGGCTCGACCTGCTGAAAAATATTTCGGCTGCGGGGGCACCGGGATTGACCATGAAAATGATCGATCAGGCCCAGCCAAAGGTTGATGAAGATCTGTACGAATGGATA
>QNFD01000496.1 GCA_003645435.1 Gammaproteobacteria bacterium
CACCGAAAAAATTCGCCATGGCAGTTCAACGCCAGTAATAATTTGTTAATATTGGAAAAACTTTGCCGCCAATGAACGATCCCCAGACCCCTAATTCCGTTATTGTCATCGATGACCACCCGCTGTTTCGCAGGGGTGCCGTGCAACTGTTCGAACTTGATAATAGTTTCGAGCTTATCGGAGACGCCGCCGGCGGCGAAGAAGGTATCGAATTGATCCTCCGGCTCAATCCTGACCTGGTTCTGCTCGACCTGAATATGAAGGGTATGGATGGTATCGAGGTATTAAAAAAATTGAACACAATCGAACATGATTCGATAATAATTATGTTAACCGTTTCGAATTCAGAGGATGACATCATTACCGCGCTGCGCTGTGGCGCCGATGGTTACCTGCTGAAGGATATGGAACCCGAGGAAATTTTAATAAAACTGCGACAGGCTATTGGAGGGCAGACCGTACTTGAAGATGCGATTTCTTCCCGCCTGGTGGAAATGCTGCGAAATGAAAAGCTTTCCCCACCAGTAAACCAGATAAATTTTACCATTCGGGAAAACCAGATCGTGGCATTAATCGCCGAGGGTAAGAGTAACAAGGTAATCGCGCGCGAACTGGGGATCAGCGATGGCACGGTAAAAGTACACGTTAAAAACATACTGCGTAAACTAAACCTGAGCTCACGTCTGGAAATCGCTGTATGGGCGTTTGAAAACGATTATGCCGGCAGCGGACAGGATCAGCCCTGAACTATACCCATTGGGCTACCCCTGACGGGGAATTGCGTAATCCGGAATTTTCTATCAACATCGCGTATAAATAACAACATTAAGAGCTAAGAAATAATTGGGTATCAAACTCCACAGCGATCTAGATACATCCTCTATCGGTAAAGATCAGCAGTCTAAACAGGCTCAGCCTGGCACCGACGAACGATACCGCAATATGATCCAGAATTTGCCGCAGGTTGTGTTCGAAATCGACATGAATGGCTGTTGGTCTTTTTTAAATACCAGCTGGGCTCTATTTTCCGGGTTCGAGGTGGATGAATGCATCGGCAGTAGTTATCTTGACTACGTACACCCGCAGGATCGCCCCCGTTGCAAGGGAGTATTCGACAATATGCGTAGTGGCGAGGTCGAACACTGCACCGACGCATTTCGGTTCCTGGTCTCTGATGGAAACTACCTGTGGATAGAAATTCACGCCGCACTGGCTCGCTCGTCCGAAAACAAACCCAGCGGTATAGTTGGCACGATTGTTAATATTAGTGATCGAGTTAGCGAAGAAGAGCTACTGCTTGCAAACCAGAGAACCTTAACTGCAACCTTAAACGATCTGCCTGGAATGGTGTACCGCTGCAGAAACAACCCGGACTATACGATGGAGTACGTCAGTGGCAGCAGTTACCAACTCACCGGTTACCATGCACAGGATATAATTAACAATAAACGCCTTTCCTATGGCTCGATGATTCATCCGGACGACAAGCTCGGGGTGTGGGAAGGGGTGCAAAAAGGTATCCGTGAAAATCGTCGATTCGAGCTTGTTTATAGAATAATTACAGCTGATGGAAAAGAAAAACCGGTATGGGAGTGCGGTAAAGGTATAATTGCAAATAATAACGAGTGGCTGGGCCTCGAAGGATTAATCATTGATTTCACCCGCCAGAAAGCTAATGCACTCAACCAACTGGAGAACCAGCTTTACGACGAGGTGACCGGCTTTCCCTCTCTGCCTCTTTTTCTGGACCGCTTGCAGAGCACGATTCAATCCGATGGCGACAGGGACTTTAATGCTATTTTATTTGTAGTCCATCTGGATCGAGTATTGAATGTGCTTGACCAGGTCGATAGTGAAGCATTCAATAAAGCCTCTATTGAGGTCGGTGAGCGACTAGCCAGTATCACCGGGCCACGGGATAGCATCGCCCGTCTGGATAACGAACGCTGGGGTATATTGATCAATAATCGAGATGAAAAACTTTCAATATCAAGCGTGGCTCAACAGATTCAGGATTTGTTCCTGGAGCCGGTCATGATAGGCAGTTCGAATATTTACGTAACCACCAGCATCGGTGTCGCGGCGTGCAATGACAGGCTTCAAAATGCTGAAGAACTGTTGCGTAACGCGGGTCATGCGATGGACCGGGCCCATGCCCTGGGCGGCGGCCGATATGAAATTTTCGATCCGCAGATTCACAAGCAATATATCACCGGAATCTAATAACTGTAGACCGGGTCAGTCCAGACCGGGTCAGTCCAACTATATGCCAAGATAGGCCTTACGCACGTGATCGTTATCCATCAAACTTTTGGCTTCGCCTTCCAGGGCAACATTACCTGTTTCCAATACGTATCCATGGCGAGCCAGCTCCAAAGCAAGCTCCGCATTTTGTTCAACCAGGACAATAGAAACACCCTGGCTGTTGATTTCCGTAAGAAGATGGGCGATTTCCCGAACGATATTGGGTGCGAGGCCGAGCGACGGTTCGTCGAGCAACAGGATGCGCGGTTTTGACATGAGTGCCCGGCCAATCGACAACATTTGCTGTTCGCCGCCACTCATTGTTCCCGCGGTCTGAGTTTTGCGCTCACGTAATCTTGGGAAACGATCAAATACATCGCCAAGGTCTTTTCTAATGCCTGCCTGGTCATCGCGCGTAAATGCGCCGAGAAGAAGATTTTCGGTAACCGTCAAATCCTTGAATACCCTTCGCCCTTCGGGCACATGGGCAATACCCA
>QNFD01000497.1 GCA_003645435.1 Gammaproteobacteria bacterium
CGTAACACCTTCTGCAATCGTTCGATATCGTTGCGAGCCCGCCGCTCCAATGCCACCAGGCTTGGCGGCGGACGAGCCTCCAGAGTTACAAGCTGCGATGCCGACTGCAGATTTTCTAGCAGAGACTGGTCGTTTACACCTGTAAGACTGGCCTTGTATCGAAATTCGACGTCCTTTTCCACCTGATCGATGATGCCATCCGGATCATCTTTGACGGTCTCGCTAGCGACGGCTTTGCCGGGCTGCAGAATTATCCACGAAATCATAACAAGCATGGCCACAGTGCGGAAAAAGCCTGTCCATTTTGCTAACATGTGGTTGATTTTCCTACGGAATTTCGCGACCCAAAGTTAGCGCCGCTATGCATGGAAAGAATAAGAGTCCTGTTATCAAATGTCCAGCCAAAGATTCCTGCAGCTAAACAGGCGTACGGGAGACTATACGGTACTTATCGAACGAAGAGGCACCGAGTTCGCCTTTTGCAGGTACCAGGTTTCCAACGCGACGGATGAGCCCAGGCCACATTCTCTACAGCGGAGTATCGCCTTAATCTGATATACTATTGCTTTTCCGGGAACAGTTAAGGAGCCGCGGACTATCATGTTGATAATTCCTGAAATTCAGATTCAAGATGGAAAAGTTGTTACCCTTTCGACTATCGAGGGCAGCGAAACGATTCATGAAATTACGCCTTTAGAAGCGGCCCGCCAGTTTGCCGAAGGCGGCGCCAGAATGCTGCAGGTAGTCGATATTGACGCCGCTCGCTCCAGGTCCACGAATAACGAGGCCCTGATTAAGGAACTGATCGATGAAGTCGACATACCGGTACAGGTAACGGGGGGCATTCGTACCCTGAATCAAATTAATGAGTGGTTTGATGCCGGCGCCGCACGTGTTGTACTCGGTACCGTAGCGATCACCGACGCACCGCTGGTGGTCGAAGCGGCGAATCGACACCCCGGCGGTATCATCGTTCATCTTGCCACGCGCGAGGGCTTTGTGATTATCGATGGCTGGAAAACCCAGACTGCGTTTCGGCCACAGGATCTGATTATGGATCTGCAAATGACCGGTATCGCCGGTATCATCCACAAGGACACGGATATCATGGCTGGTAATTTTGACGAATCCCTGGCCCTGACTGAACAACTCAGTCATGACGTCTCGATACCGGTATATTCCAGCGGTACGGTACGCACCCTGGATGATATTGCGAGGTTGCGATACCTGCCGAATATCAATGGCGCGGTTATCAGCCATGCGTTAATCACCGGCGATATTTCGATTGCCGACGCTTTAGAGATTGCCGATCAAAGGGAAACCACTACCGAACCTGAATCTATCACAGCAAATGTGAAGATGGGCATACATAGTGGTGTGCGGGCTTACCTCGCTTCCTACAATAGTTCCCAGGCTATAATGCTCTGGAATCTGGCCTTGCGGGACACGATCACCGCCGATAACCCCTATATGGAGGTTACCATTCCTCAGGTTGATCTGGACCTTGATGTTAAATCGCTTTCACCACGAGAAGTACAGGCTTATTACGAAGCGGAACTCGATAAGTCGGATATAGTCATTGTTATTCTCGATGGTATAGAGAACAAGACCTGGACCGGTTTCGAGTGCGGTTACGCCCGTGCCAAGGGTAAGTATCTCTACGGTGTCACCGCGTCAAGGGAAATCAGCGAAGCCAGTCATAGTCAAAAACGCTTCGCCTCGATGTGCGATGAATTGATTCACTATACCGCGGGTGAGGATTTGAATACTTCACTCAGTGAAATCTCGCACAGACTGGCCACCAGGGCGATGGTGCAAAACCAGTAAGCTTGCTAGCCCTGGTCAGAGGTCCCGGCTTTAATTATAAGGATCGATACATTTGTAAACCAGGAATGTACGTTGGCCGTTCTCGACGACCGTCAAGGGTACGATGGTATCGCCACCCAGGTTAGCGGCACTGTTACGGCTCAGGGTTTCTAGTTCCTCGGCTATGCTCTCTTCCGCTCGGTCTATTCCAACTACGCTATTCATCACCGAAGAAGTAGTTTTACCGAGTTCGCGGCAACTCGTTACTTCCTCCGGAGTCAGCACGCGTACTTTTGTACCGCCCGTGTTTAGCTTGGGGGCCGCGCAACCAGCAAAAATGGTGCCAATAGCGGCCAGCAGTATTAATTTGTTTACCGAATTCATATTATTTGTCCTTTATTGGTTTAGATGTTTATTTTTTGATTCATTGCCCGGGTACGGGATTTGGCATAAATATGTCCCTGAATAAATTCAGGTACTGGAAGCCTGCACAATGCTTTCTATCGATTGATCCAGCATGGCGTTAAACTCGTCATTACTTTGTTGTGCGGATAATCCTTCGGTTAAGGCCCGTGAAAAACTAGCTACCACACCATGATTCCTGGTTAAACGACTATCTGCTTCTTCGCGACTATAACCGCCTGACAGGGCCACCACTTTCAGTACGTTTGGATGGGCAACACAGGAATCGTAAAGATCGTCTTGCTCCGGCAAGGTCAATTTCAACATTACAAATTGATCGGCTTTCAACTGATCCAGTTGATTTATCAGCGCTTTTTTCAATAGAGGCTCTATTTCCGCCTTTTCAGGACTATGTATATCGACCTCCGGCTCAATAATGGGTACCAGTCCAGCCTCGATAATTTTCACCCCAATATCGAATTGCTGATCAACCACAGCGTTAATACCATCGATATTCGCAGCCTTGATCACA
>QNFD01000498.1 GCA_003645435.1 Gammaproteobacteria bacterium
AACGGTCATGACCGGGCCTGCTTTTATGAAGTCACGCACTCGATAACCACCCGGTCCCATAATCAACGCATTAACCTGATGTGTGGGTAAGATGAATGAATTAGAAGTAGCCAGAGCCACGGTGAGGGCAAAGATGGCAGGGTCAGCGCCTACGCCAACGGCGATGTTAACCGCCAGCGGCACCAGTAACACGGTTGCGCCCACGTTCGACATGACCAGGGTGAAGAAGGTCGCCAGCAATGCTACCGCGGCCAGAATCACCCAGGACGGCATATCGCCAACGACTAACAGGGTCTGTTCGGCAATCCATTTGGCGGTGCCGCTGGTTTCCACCGCAAGACCCAATGGAATCAAACTCGCGAGTAGGAACACGGTCGCCCAGGATACCGACTCGTAAGCCTCTTCCATTTTTAACACGCCTGACAGTACCATGCCGATAGCGCCGGTAAGCAGGGCCACGGAAAGACGTAAATCCGTGAAAAGAACCAGCGATAATGCGGTCGCAAAAAAGAAACCCGCCCAGCCGACTTTATGTGGCCGGGTTTCCTCACGCGGATATTCGCTCGTGACGATAACAAAATTTCGATCTGACTCGAGGTGAGCCAGCGCTTTCCAGCTAGTGTGTACCAACAGGGTGTCACCGGCTTCGAGTGGTATGTTGCGAATGCGATCGCCCTCGAGCTGGGTTTCACCATCACGATGCAGGGCAACCATTGCAATCCCGTATATTTTTCGCATCCAAACATCACGAGCGCTTTTACCTATCAGGTTTGAGCCGGGAGGAACAACGATTTCGGCAATACCCGCCTGGCTCGACGACAGTACTTCGGAAAAAGCCCGCAAACCTTTCTGGATCCTGAGCCCGTAAGTATCAACAAAGTCCTTCAAATGTCGTGGTGAACATAGTATGCCGAGCGAAGAGTTCTCGGTAATGTCGACGTCGCGTGAAAGATCACCCTGACCCACGCGCACCTTGGTCCCAGACGATTGAACTGCAATCACACGTATTCTGTTTTTCGATTCGATATCGTCCAGTATCTGGCCTACGAGCGGGCTGTCGGCTGGCACGACAACCTCGAACAGTGAATAGTCAACGCCGTAGATTTCCTCAAAATACCTGGCGCTGCCTGCAATATTTGCCTTATTGTCGGCCCGGGCCTCCGGTAGTACATACTTGCCGGCGACGACAAAGTAGATGATGCCGGTGGCAACCAGTACCAGGCCGATAGGCGTTACCGAAAACAGGTCCCAGGGATCCATCTGGAGATCGACCGGCAGGCCTCTATTTGAGGTTAACATCAGGTCGTTGAGCAAAATCAATGGTGATGAACCAATCATGGTGACGGTTCCACCGAGAATGGCGGTAAAGCCCATCGGCATTAGCAGGCGTGACATCGGCAATCCGGAACGGGCTGAAATTCGATTCACGACCGGCAGGAATAGTGCCGCGGCACCGACATTTTGCATAAATGAAGAGATGATGCCGACCGTACCGGAAATGATGGGAATTATTCGAGCCTCGGTATTGCCGCCAACTTTTAGAATATACTGGGCAACGATATTCATCATCCCGGTCTTGTCGAGGCCGGCGCCGATAATCATTACCGCGATGATTGACATTACCGCGTTACTGGAAAATCCATCGAATAAATGTTCGATCGGAACAAGTCCCTGCTCCAGGCCCATCGAAGGTGCGAGCAGTGAGGTTAGTCCCAGTATTACCATGATGGTGATGGCGACGACGTCAACACGGACGATTTCGAAAGTAAACGCATAAATAGTAAGAATCAGAAATCCGCTTACCCAGGACACCTCGACACTGGGCGCAACCTGGGTTATACCCCAGATTGCAAAAGCAAACAGGATCCCGAAGATCCACTTTTTGCTCGGGGATTTATTGAACTTAATCAAGCTTTGCTCGCTACATTTCTAGTCTGGACTCCAACCAGTCCGGGTCAACCAGGCGGTTGGCATTTGTGGGGTACTTAGTGTACCCGCTAAGGTTTATGCCGCCTGTGCCCGGGAGATTGGTTCCAATGAGGCACAAGACTAATAATGAAATCGCGGTATCACAGGTGAACCATCCAGTCAGTTTTCAGACTACGGATTCTAATTTGTGTGTTAGCCCCCATGGGGACTCGCTGTATTCAGCGGTTGCGATCGAGAATCTGCTAGTCTAGTTTACACAAATTAAATAGACCGTACAAAACCCAGGTGGTGTAAAAATTTATCGTTATCATAATCATGACATGAAAACTGGATTGGGGAATATCTCTTTTGGGGTTCTGCGGTCGGAAATGAGTAGATGTATGCTGTTCGCGATTGAGTCCGAAAAACGATAAAATTAGACCGGGCACAAACCCGGTCCCTCGATCTTTACCAGAGGTTCTCAGCTAATCTGGAGATACCATATGTCGCGAAAACACCCTGTCATGGTTATTACCGGTTCTTCCGGCGCTGGTACTTCGACGGTGAAAAAAGCACTGGTATCAATCTTTTTACGTCAGAAAATTAAATCGGTAGTGATCGAGGGCGACAGCTTTCACCGCTACCATAGAGAGGCAATGAAGGACAAGGTAGACGAGGCAAATCGTTCGGGACAGAACTTCAGCCATTTCGGACCGGAGGCCAACTTGCTGGAACGCCTGGACCGGCTGTTTAAGACCTATGCTGAAAATGGAACAGGTGAAAAACGCTTCTATCTTCACAATTATGCCGAGGCAGCCGAGCATA
>QNFD01000499.1 GCA_003645435.1 Gammaproteobacteria bacterium
ACACCGGCCAGAGTTTTTCCTTAAATAAGTGCCATTAAGGTCATATCACTAATACTAGTATGAATTAGCAGGAGGTTCAGATGAGTCAGTACATTCTCAGCATCGACCAGGGCACGACCAGTTCACGCGCGATGCTATTCGACGAACATGGACATGCCCGCTTTACCGCACAAAAGGAATTCACCCAGCATTTCCCAAAGGATGGCTGGGTAGAACATAATGCCGAGGAAATCTGGATCACCACGCTAACGGTGGTACGCGAAGCCATAGCAAAAGCAGAATCTGACAATTGCACCATAGCCGCGATCGGTATTACCAACCAGCGCGAAACAACCGTGATTTGGGATCGCTCCAGCGGCGAGCCGATTTACAATGCGATTGTGTGGCAGGATCGTCGTACCTCCGACTACTGCGAAACCCTTCGCGAACAAGGAATGGAATCGGTGGTTGCGTCGAGAACCGGGCTGCTGCTCGATCCGTATTTTTCCGGCACCAAGGTCAACTGGATTCTCGAGAATGTGAGTGGCGCGCGTGCCAGGGCTGAAAAGGGGGAACTGGCATTTGGCACGATCGACTGTTTCCTGATCTGGCGCCTGACCGGGGGCAAGGTCCATGCGACTGACGCTACTAACGCATCACGTACATTAATGTTCGATATTCACCAGCAAAGCTGGGACAACGAACTACTCGAAATGTTATCGGTACCAGCATCGCTTTTACCCGAGGTGCTCGATTGTGCGGACGACTACGGCACCACCAGCAAGAGTTTGCTCGGTGCCGAAATCCCGATTGCCGGAGTCGCCGGCGATCAACAGGCGGCGCTCATCGGGCAAGCCTGCTTCGAACCCGGCATGATCAAGAGCACTTACGGTACCGGCTGTTTCATGATTTTGAACACCGGTGAGCAGGCGCTGGCTTCGAACAACAAATTGTTAACCACGGTTGGATATCGCCTCGACGGCAAAACCTGCTATGCACTGGAAGGCTCGATCTTTATCGCGGGTGCTGCGGTGCAATGGTTGCGTGACGGCATCGGTATCATCGATACAGCACAGGAAACCGAGGCCCTGGCCGCATCACTCGATTCCAATAACGGGGTCTACCTGGTGCCGGCGTTTACCGGACTCGGCGCCCCGCACTGGGATCCCGACGCACGCGGCGCAATTTTTGGCATCACGCGCGATACCGGGGTCGCCGAACTGGTTCGCGCCACGCTGGAATCGGTCTGTTACCAGACCTTCGACCTGCTCGAGGCGAAGCGACGCGACGGCCTGAAACCATCTCGACTGCGGGTCGATGGCGGCATGGTACAAAACAACTGGTTGTGCCAGTTTCTTGCCGATACGCTCAATATTGTCGTTGAAAGACCACGGGTAACCGAAACCACCGCACTCGGTGCCGCCTACCTCGCCGGATTACAGATTGGTTTATTCGATTCGTTGGCCGATATTTCCACCAAATGGCAGGCAGATCGCGAATTCGATGCTGATATGGAATCCAGTCAACGCAACCTGCTGCTCGCCAACTGGCACGAAGCGGTTATCAAGGTTAGAACTAACGGCTGAAAGACAGAGAGCTCACTAATCTCTACTTGCTCGCGCAATCGCTTCGATATCTAATTTTTTCTAGAATTATTTTTGTTATTCAATTACTTAAATGGCGCCAGGGGAGAAATCGAATCTAACTGGTAACTCATTGATTTAAATATAGAAACACGTTCCAAGTATCAAGTTGCTACAACATTTACACCAACAAAAATCGGCTTATCGTAACTTTCGCCAATATATCTATTTTCTTTACATAAAATTGTACAAGCTGACGCTGAAACTTTTCATCTCAGCGGCAAAGAACGTTAAGGGTTGTCAGATGCCTGCCCTCTGAACCTAGTGCCATCCTGCCAGTGCATTGCTGCGGGGGCAGGCATCTGACAACCCTTAACGAATGTCGCCCTCCATGTCAGTTTATTAAGCGTCCGCTATCGGGATTGTTAGGAGTGGAATCGAAACAACATTCCAATTAACTGATCCAGCGTAAAAAAGTAACCCGATTAAGTACTAAAATATTCCTGTGAAATACAAAGCTGGAATATTCGGCTCCGTCTTTAAAGATGTTTGGAGCATATCCACAGAGAAAGAAACCTTTCTCTGCAGAAGACGTGGCGAGAGTCATCATATCGATTATTTCGACGTGCGCGGTGTACGGATCGAAACGGGCCTCATCTGGGATACGGTCACCGTTACAACAAGCAACCTGAGCCTTCACCTGGAAGGCTTGTCGGCAAAAGTCGCCAAATCACTTAGTCAGGATATCGAAACTAGGACTAAATATACGATTATCACTCATGTGCTTGGCAGAGAAGGTGCACTTTCAGAAGTAGAAACTCAAATCAAAAAAACACTTCAGACAAATCGATACATCTCTCAAAATGACATAAGAAACTGGGTGTCCCATATTCCCGACATCGGGCAAGACCTGGCCCACCCATATTTCGATCCAGACTTACTCCCCAAGAAGGCCAAATCAAACCTGGATGTGTTTTTAGAAATCAGGAAGTCAGACAGCCCGGTATTGAAACAAGCCAATGAAGAATTTATCCATCGGGCGATAGATGAGTTTTCTCACCTTTTCCAGCAACTGGAGGAATTCCCTCTCAGTGAAGAACAAATGCGAGCGACCGTCATAAATGAAGATCGCAATTTGCTCATCGCCGCCGCCGGCTCAGGCAAGTCAT
>QNFD01000500.1 GCA_003645435.1 Gammaproteobacteria bacterium
CCTCTGGGGGAGAAGGCAGGGATGAGGGGGTGCTTTTAAACTGCCCCCTCATCCATGCCCTCTCCCTCGGGGGAGAGGGAGTACAATCTTGGTACTTCTGGGTTTTGAGTTCCTTTTTGTGTTCGAGACAATTGAAAAAGTAACACGAAAACCTACGAACCAACAGAACCGCTCGAGCGCTGCAAACTCTTCCAGTCATCACCAAGACCCACTACTACATCGCTTGCTTCCAGCATCCCCTTGCCCTTGATAATATCAGCCGCTCGCTCGGCGACCATGATCGTCGGCGAGTTCAGATTGCCATTCGGGATAGTTGGAAATATTGACGAGTCAACCACGCGTAAACCCTTGATGCCATGGACACGCAATTCTGAATCGACGACTGCGATGGAATCTTCTCCCATTCTGCAGGCGCAGGATGGGTGGTAAGCACTCTCCACTGCGCTACGCACGAAGGCATCGATTTCATCATCAGTTTGCACGCCTTCACCCGGTTGAATTTCTGATTCCCGATAGGGATCCATGGCCGGTTGAGCGATGATCTCACGGGTCAGGCGCACGCAGGCACGGAAGCCTTCAATATCATCCTGATGTTGTAAATAGTTAAACCGGATTTCCGGCTTATCGTTAACGTTTGCGGTACGCACTCGCACGGTACCCCGGCTAACCGGTTTATTGTGTCCAACATGAACCTGGAAACCATGACCGTCGAATGCCGCATTGCCATCGTAACGCATCGCGCCAGGCAAAAAGTGATATTGAATATCCGGCCATTTAATGCCGACCTTTGAACGGATAAATGCGCAGGATTCGAAATGGTTGGTCGCACCCAGACCTTTCTTCGTAAAAAACCATCGGGATCCGATCAAAAATTTGCTCCATAAATTCAGTTTGCCATTCAGGGTGATGGGTTGCTTGCAACGAAACTGAAAATAGAACTCGAGGTGATCCTGCAGGTTTTCACCGACCCCTGGTAAATCGTGCTTTAAATCGATACCGGCTTTGTGCAAAACATCGGCTGGTCCGATTCCGGATAATTGCAGCAAATGCGGCGAGGCGATTGGCCCCGCACTTAAAATCACCTCTCGATTTGCCTTGACCGATTGCAGGCTTCCCTTCTTCATAAATTCGACACCGACCGCTTTTTTACCCTCGAGTAATATTCGTTGGGTCAAAGCTCCGGTAATCACGCGTAAATTGAGTCGACCGCGTGCCGGCTTTAAATAAGCATTAGCGGTCGACCAGCGCACACCGTTTTTAACCGTCATATGCATCGGTCCGAAGCCTTCTTGCTGGCGGCCGTTATAATCATCGGTTTTCATGTAACCGGCCTCTGCCCCCGCTTCGATGAATGCGCGATACAGCGGGTTTTTCATATTGTTGCCATTATTGACCGACAGCGGTCCATCCTTAGATCTATACTCGTCGCTCGCAAAAGCCCAGTCGTCGGCCTTTTTAAAATATGGCAGGCAATGCTGATAGTCCCACCCTTTGGCACCGCTTTCCTGCCATTGGTCATAATCCATCGCATGACCCCGCACGTAAACCATGCCATTGATCGATGACGAACCCCCCAGTACCTTGCCGCGCGGGCAATGCATACGTCGATTATCCAGATAAGGCTCGGGCTGGGATTCATAGGCCCAGTTGAACTTGTCCATATTCATCGGGATAGATAAGGCCGTCGGCATCTGTATGAAAATACTTTTGTCGCTGCCGCCGAATTCAAGTAAAAGCACCGATACGGAAGGATCTTCCGTCAGCCGATTGGCCAACACGCAACCGGCTGATCCGGCGCCGACAATGATGTAGTCATAAGTTTGATTCATGGAAAACCTCTATCTTAAGCTGTAGCTTAGCGTAAATTACAGGCAAAAAAAACCAGTGCTGGAACGTGATTCGAGCACTGGCAATCGGAGGAGAAAATCTGGGAACCTGGTTTAATTAGCTCCAGGGGAACGGGCTACTGGATACCGGGTGCAGTTTGCCTTCGGCATAACGTGAGAAACGGAAGGGTTCAAGCAGCCGACTCTTCTGGCCGCAGATTTCCTCGGCTACCAGCTTACCGACGCCGAGCATCTTGTAGCCATGATTCGAATCGGCAATCAGGTAACAGTTTTCCCGAAATAGATCGAACACCGGGAAACTATCCGGAGTAAATGAACCTATGCCACCCGAGGGCTCATTCTTGTAATAATCAAACTGACCTTCGAAGCGCTTCTGACAATGCGCCAGTGCCGAGACCCACATGTGCGCAAAGTCTTCACCGACAATAAAATCGGGGGAGTCGACACCATATGGATCGACGGCGACCTCGTCCGGGTCGGTTTCAATCGCATAGGGAGCGGCACCGCCCTGGATACCACCGAAATGGAAGTCGGGCTTGTAGTAAATACCCCACATTTGATCGGTTATGAGCGAGCCGTCGTAGTCCGAATACAGGGGTTCGTTGCTGTCGACATGGATCACGGGCGGAAACTGTCCATCGTTGGTTTTTTGCAACTCGGGATCGACACCGAGTGTGCCTTCCTGTAGTGACCAGTAAATCCACATCGGGATATCGTCGTGTATGGTCCCATCTTTACCCTTGATGCTGACCGTCTTTGGTAATTCGAGCATATCCCATATCGTCTTAGCCCAGGGACCCGCACCAATTATTACCATATCGCAGCCAATTTCACCCTTGTCGGTTTCGACCGCCTTGATCGCTGCACCAGCCGA
>QNFD01000501.1 GCA_003645435.1 Gammaproteobacteria bacterium
ATGCCATGCCTGCGTTTGCGTAATATTTCATGCCGTTGCTGGGGTAATGGCAACCCGTTAATATCGACGACATTGTCCAGCATACGGGTAAAAATCCGCACAACTTCCCTGAATTTTTCCCAGTCAAAGTGGGCTTCATCCGAAAAGGGATTAAGAATAAATTTAGTCAGGTTGATAGAACCGAGTAAACAGGCGCCGTACTCGGGTAAAGGTTGTTCCCCGCAGGGATTGGTGGCACGAATATTTTCACAAAACCAGTTGTTATTAAGCTCGTTCACCCTGTCTATCAGAATAAATCCGGGTTCGGCATGGTCATAGGTAGACGACATGATGGCGTCCCACAATTGCCGTGCAGGAATCGTTTTATACACCCGGCAAGCCACTTTGCCATCCGCGTTGACCGTGTAATTATCGGAGTTAGGCCAATGGCGCCAGACTATATTCTCTGAATCCTCAAGATCAATGCCTTCTGATTCTAATTCAGAATCATGCACTGGGAAGACCAGTTTCCATAAATCGTCGTTGGCCAACGCCTGCATGAATTCGTCGGTTATCAGCAAGGAGAGGTTGAATTGGCGTAAGCGTCCGTCCTGGCGTTTTACCCGGATAAATTCGAGCACGTCGGGGTGGCTTATATCGAAGGTAGCCATCTGCGCACCGCGACGCCCGCCGGCCGAGGAAATCGTAAAACACATCTTGTCATAGATATCCATGAACGAAAGCGGGCCCGAGGTATAAGCACCCGCACCGGTTACATAATCACCTTTAGGGCGAAGTGTCGAAAATTCATAACCGATGCCGCAGCCGGCTTTGAGTGTAAGCCCCGCTTCATGCAGTTTTTCGAGGATATTATTCATCGAATCATGAATCGTGCCGGAGACCGTGCAATTGATCGTCGATGTGTTTGGTCGATATTTTTCGGCGCCGACATTGGAGACAATGCGTCCTGCCGGGATAGCGCCATGCTCCAGTGCCCAGATGAATTTTTCGTACCAGTGTTGGCGCAGCTCTTTATTATTTTCCTGGTCGGCGAGTACGCGGGCTACCCGTTCAAAGGTAGCATGGATGTCGTCATCGATGACCGATCCATCTTTTTTCTTGAGCCGGTATTTCTGATCCCAGATATCGAGTGAGGCAGGCTGAAGCGGTACCTCGTAATTCATTTCTGAATCGGTGTCGAGCGGCTTAATATCTTTTGGAATCATGTTTGTATTAATCAAATAAACTGATGGGAACTGGTCTAAAAAAACCTCTGCTAGTCACTCTAATTTAATAAAATTTTGCCGCTTTGACATAAGTCAATTATAACCGATTTGTTGCTCGTTTCTAAGCAGCATATTTCGCTATTTAGTCATTACTTTTCTGACCCAACTGGGCTTTCCGGGTCTGGGCCAGATCAGGTTTGACAAGCAAGTGCAAAAGGCATTCTAATGCAGCGAGTTAATCCTGCCCGAGGACATCCAATGAAATCCGATCATAATATCTGGGGAATCCAGACCCAGGCAATCCATGCCGGTGAAGAGCCCGATCCGGTCACCGGCGCCTCGGTGCCGAACCTGGTGATGTCGAGTACTTTTGTGGTCGACGAAGAGGTCAGCTTTTCGGCAAATAACCTGTCGGACGAATCCCCTTTCGTTTACACACGATGGTCTAACCCGACCACCCAACAACTCGAAGAAAAACTCGCGGCACTGGAGCAAACAGAAGCCTGTGTTGCATTCGCCTCAGGCATGGCGGCGACCGCTTCGGTTTTGCTCACTCATTTAAGCAAGGGCGATCACCTGGTTATCAGCAATACCAACTACCCCGGAACTGCCGAGTTCGCACGCGACACCTTGACGCGTTTTGGTATAGAGGTAACGCCGGTCGACAGCTCCGAACTCGACAATGTTCGCGAGGCGATACGGGACAATACGCGCATGATCTGGGTAGAAACACCGTCGAATCCACTGTTGCGAATAACCGATATCAAGGCGACGGCGGCGATCGCAAAACAACAAAATGCGCTGTTAGTGGTAGATTCGACTTTCGCGACACCCATCGCCACTCGCCCGCTTCAACTCGGGGCCGATCTGGTAGTGCATTCACTCACCAAGTACATCGGCGGTCACGGCGACGCAATGGGCGGGTCGGTGTGTGGTAAACAATCACTGGTCGGTCCACTACGCGGTGAGGCGCTGGTGCACTATGGCGGCGTGATCAGTCCGTTCAACGCCTGGCTGATTTTACGCGGCATCGCAACCCTGCCGATACGGATGCGCAGCCACGAGGAAAATGCCTTCGCACTGGCAGGATTTCTTGAAAACCATTCCAGTGTCGAACGGGTCTTTTACCCGGGCCTGGAGTCTCATCCACAGCACGAGCTCGCAGCGCTGCAAATGGATAATTTTTCCGGCATGGTTTCGTTTCGCAGCAACAAGCCAAAACAAACTGCGGAACGCATGATGAAAAAGCTCGAAGTCATCCATTATGCGGTCTCGCTGGGTCATCACCGCAGTCTGGTGTACCTGATGCAGACCCGGGACCTGATCGATTCATCGTATCGTCTCGAGGGCAGGGAACTGGATAAGTACCGAGAGAGTGCCGGCGAAGGGATATTTCGTTTGTCGGTTGGACTCGAAGACGCGAGCGATTTAATCAACGACCTGGAACAGGTGCTGTAACCTCCCTATTACACCAGGACATGGACAACCTTGTTCGTGCTCACTCGACCTGTGC
>QNFD01000502.1 GCA_003645435.1 Gammaproteobacteria bacterium
CAGCAATCTTGACCGGGTCGCATCGGCATCCGAAAATTCTTTCCTGCCATGCAGTATGTTGTTACAGATGATGCCCTGGCCCGCATCCAGTTTAAACTCGATCACAGCACTATCGTCGATTAAAATTTCCCGAATCAATTTGATCACTCGCTCGCTCACTTTATCGGATTTCCAGCCTATATTTCGAGGTCTCGCGGAATATCGCATATGAAGCGCGCCCGACCGCGGGCAAATTGAAAAGACTGGCCCGGATTGCTCAGGCCTGACTACTCTATTACTTTGAATATTAGCGGGGATAACCATTAGATCATGCGCCATCAGTGCCGCTATCAGTTCGGGTGCGGTATCACGAATACGGATGTACATGAGTTCGTGATCGAATACATAGCTACAGCCACCTTGAGCCGCGGGATGAACACAATAAAGCGCAAAGGCGTTGATCTGTTGCCGTGTCGAATTGTAGTAACCGTCAGTATGCCAGTTTAGCGCCCGACTGGTATAAGGCACGTATTGTGATCGATTATCGTCAGGACCTACCTCTTTCAACTCGCTAACGCCGCTGCTGTCGGCATCTGATCGAACTTCGAAATCGTATAACCCGAGTTTATGATTGATATCCAGAAAGGTTTGCTTCGGACTTTGTTCCAGGCCAGGGTCGAATTCATAAAGAACAAAATTGAAGGCCTCTACCTGGCGTTCTAAGCTTTGCGTATTTGCCTCGGCGAGCGAATATTCAGCATCGACGCGAACAATTTTCAGTGGATCCAGCACACTTCTTAACGCTAATTTACTATCTCTCCATTGCCGGTAGCCTGTTTCGTTCTCCAGCACAAATGGCGAATTGCCGGGTGAAACTGGCAATTCCGGTGCGGACAGACCTATGTTGGCTTTATGGTACAATTTGGATCAATATCCATATTATAACTGGCGAGAAGAACCTGGAATTCTATACCACTGTATCGCCAATTGGAGCATCCCATCGGTAGTGGGTGCAAAACGGACTAGCAGGGAATTATAAGTAATTGATTTAATGGATTTTAATTAAATTTATTCGGGCCAATATCGACTCATTTAATGAATCTATAAATTCGCTCTATCTCAATAGGGATAAATTCCAAAAATATAGTCTCCCAATGGGGGGATAGCTCAAACCCGAATCTTGTATCAAACTATAGGCAGTTTCATTAAGGTCAACCAAACCTTAAACCTGTCCTGTATGCCGGACACTTAGCTGATTCCGGCGGCAATACAGCCAGAATACGATAACCAAAGATACCTGAACGGAAATATCCCATGGCTAAAAATACACATGAAACTCCAATGCTCGACGAACTCGAAAACGGCCAGTGGCCGAGTTTCATTACCGGCATTAAACGTTTACGCGACGAACACCCGGAGCAACGTATCAATGGCATGGCCAACTCTTTACTGGGCCAGCTAGAACACTCTTACGAAACACGCAAGGGATACTGGAAGGGCGGCACGGTCAGCGTTTACGGCTATGGCAGCGGCATCATCCCCCGATTTTCCGAAGTTGCCAGTGCTTTTGAAGAATCGAAAGAATTCCACACCCTGCGCGTACAACCCCCGGCTGGTAACTACTACACAACCGATATGTTGCGTCAACTGGGTGATAGCTGGGAGAAATATGGCTCGGGCCTGGTTACCTTTCATGGGCAAACCGGCAATATCATGTTTATCGGTACTACCACTGAAAATACCCAGCACTTTTTCAATGATATCAACGCCTATGGCTGGGACCTCGGCGGTGCCGGCCCCTGTGTAAGAACCGGCATGTCCTGCGTTGGCGCGGCCCGCTGTGAACAGTCCTGCGTCGATGAAATGAAAGTTCATCGGATATTGCTGAATAATTTTACCGACGATGTTCACCGCCCTTCACTGCCCTATAAATTCAAGTTCAAGGTATCGGGATGCGGCAACGACTGCATGAATTCGATCGAACGCTCGGACTTCGCGATAATCGGAACCTGGCGCGACAACATCAAAGTCGACCAGGACGAATTCAAGGCCTACGTTGCTAAAAAGGGACGCCAACATACCATCGATAACATCATCACGCGCTGTCCTACCAGGGCCCTGTCGTTAAACGACGACGATTCACTCGAAATCGATAATCATAATTGTGTGCGTTGCATGCATTGCCTGAACGTTGTGCCGAAAGCGCTATCTCCCGGGGATGACAAGGGCGTTACAATTTTGATGGGCGGCAAACGCACGCTCAAGATTGGCGACCTGATGGGTACCGTGATAGTACCGTTCATGAAGCTCGAGAATGAGGATGATTACGAGAAGCTCACGGAACTGGCCGAGGAAGTAATTGACTACTGGGCCGAAAACGGACTCGAACACGAACGTTGCGGGGAAATGGTCGAACGCATTGGACTGGTCAATTTCCTCGATGGAATTGGCGTCGAGGTCGACCCCAACATGGTATCGGAAACCCGTACAAGCTCTTACGTGCGCATGGATGACTGGGATATCGAAGCGAAGAAATGGTTTGACCGAAAGGCCGAACAAAAACTTGCCTCTTGATGTCTTTTAGCAACCCGATAAACAGGAAAGAATAATGGCCAGAACCGAAGCTCAAAGAACTCCGATCGAATCAGGTTGTCCTGATGGTTTCCAGTATATGCACCCGGTGATGCGTAAAAACTATGGCGACTGGGCCTTCCATGAAGATCCACGTCCCGGCGTAC
>QNFD01000503.1 GCA_003645435.1 Gammaproteobacteria bacterium
ATATTCACCTGGGCCGGGGCGAACCCATTGAAGACAGTGCGAGGGTCATATCGAGCATGGTCGATGGAATCATGATCCGCACCTTTGGACACGAACGCGTGACTGTACTGGCGGAACATGCATCCTGCCCTGTCATCAATGGTTTAAGCGATCTCCTCCATCCCTGTCAGTTGCTCGCCGACATGCAAACCTGGACTGAGCTACGCGGTAGTATTGATGGTGCAACCGTGGCGTGGATTGGCGATGGCAACAATATGTGCCATTCCTATATCAATGCCGCTATACGCTTTGGTTTTAATTTGAACATCGGATGTCCAGACAATTACGCACCAGACCCCGACATCGTCGATACCGCCGGAGACAGGGTTAAAATATTTTACAGCGCTGCAGAAGCGGCCAGGCATGCCAATCTCGTGGTAACCGACGCCTGGATCAGTATGGGACAGGAGCAGGAACAGGAACAGCGTTTACAAATTTTTTCCGACTTCCAGGTATCCGATGACTTGATGGCGATAGCAGATAAAGATGCGCTGTTCATGCATTGCCTGCCGGCCTATCGAGGTAAAGAAGTCACCGAGTCTGTTCTTGACGGTAACCAAAGCGTGGTCTGGCAAGAAGCCGAGAACCGCCTGCATGCTCAAAAAGCCCTGTTGGAAGCGCTGTTAAGTTAACCCGTATATTGCACGAAGGCGGCACCCATATCGACACTTCCCAATAACGGTGAATACAATATAATGGGAAGGGCTATTAGTTTCTGATTTTAAGAGAAAAGCTATATTTCCAGTTTTCATTTGGTTTTCTCCGAGCTTTCACAAAAGAATTAATCAGGCCTTGTTTAATTTACCGGATGTTTTTGATCAATGAGCAACAATCAGGATTTTGTCCAGTGGTTTAGAGGCGCCGCCCCCTATATCAAGGCGCATCGTAAAAAAACCTTTGTCATTCTTATTTCTGACGATGTCATTCAATGCGATCGATTTATCGGTCTGATTCATGATATTGCCCTGCTCAACCATCTCGGTATCAAGCTGGTGCTACTGCATGGCAGCCGGCATAAAATTGACCAGCATCTGGCCAGCCACAATATCACCACCGAATTTAATCAAAATATCCGTATTAGTGATGCCGATTCCCTGCCCTTTATTATCCAGGCCATTAACGAGGTTAAGACACACCTCGAATCGCAGCTTTCGATGGGACTGCCGAATACACCAATGTCAGGCTCCGAAATATCCCTGGTAAGCGGAAATTTCGTCACCGGCATGCCGCTGGGTATTATTGACGGTATCGATATGCAACATTCGGGTAAGGTTCGGTCGATTAAACACCAGGTTATCAATGATTTACTGGATGCGAATCACGTGGTTTTGATGTCTAACATCGGCTATTCCAGGACCGGGGAAGTTTTCAATTTACCTGCCGAGGAGCTGGCGACTGAAACAGCAAAGGCGCTGGGTGCCGACAAGCTCGTATTTATCCAGTTAAATCACGCCAATAGTGAACAGGCGGACACATTAACAACCGTCGAATGCAGGACCCTGATCCAGCAATCCGAAACCCCGGAGTATCTGAAAGAATTATTGCAAAAAGCGATCAACGCGATTCAATCCAATGTCAGCAGGGTTCATATCATCGATCAGCAGGTAGACGGTGGATTGCTGCTGGAACTGTTTACTCGCGATGGCTACGGCACCATGATCACGAATATGTTTTACGAGGGAATCAGGGACGCAAATATTGATGACGTTGGCGGCATCCTGCGATTGATCGAACCGCTGGAAGCTAACGGCGCACTGGTTGAGCGTTCCAGAGAGCAGCTCGAATTAGAGATCGCGGATTTTCATGTTATCGACAAGGATGGCACCATCATCGCCTGTGTCGCCTGCATTCCCGAAGCGGAGCACGATATTGCCGAGATAGCCTGCCTCGCCGTACACGATGATTACCAGGGGTCGGGATTCGGTAAACAACTGCTGCAGGTAGCTGAACATGCGGCGCTTGAGCAGAATATTCATCGCTTATACATATTAACAACCCGTACCTCGCACTGGTTTATCGAAAATGGTTTCGTCGAGACCTCGATTTCGACTCTGCCCGAATCCAAACAGGCCCTGTATAACATGGACAGGCGTTCTAAAATCATGCTGAAACAAATTTAGCAGGACCGGCCATGGCCTACGACCTAAGCAATTACCTGGTAATAGGAATTTCATCTCGGGCATTGTTCGATTTGAGCAAAGAAAATGAAATTTATGAAAACAGCGGACTCGAAGCTTATTGCCGTTATCAGCTGGACCACGAAAACGATATCCTAAAGCCAGGCACAGGCTTCGCCCTGATCAATTCGATGCTGCGCATTAATACGATTGACGAAGCTACGCGACGTACCGAGGTCGTCATCATATCGCGCAATTCAGCCGATACCAGCCTGCGCATTTCTAATTCTATCGACCACTATGAGATGGATATCACGCGCGCCGCGTTTACCGGTGGCGAACCGGTTGCTAAATATCTGAATGCTTTCGACGTCGACCTGTTTTTATCCGCAACCGAGGAAGATGTACAGGCCGCAGTAGAATCCAATGTTGCATCGGGCCTGATTTACGATGGGCCGACAGTCAACCCGGAAAATCCGTTGGAGCAGATCAGGATCGCGTTTGATGGTGATGCCGTGCTATTTTCCGAAGAATCAGAAATGATTTATCAAAACCAGG
>QNFD01000504.1 GCA_003645435.1 Gammaproteobacteria bacterium
GAACCAGGATTTCAATTGCAGGGCCGACCCTTCCTGGCTTCGCCCTTCATCCCCTTCCCAGCCAATCAATACGGTACCGGGTTCGATAACATTGAAGTCACCGCCCTCAAAAGTTCCAGCCGTGACATAGTCATAAATCGGAATACCAAGGCGTTCGTAGGTTTCAATTGCGCGATAGTTTTCACCGCGGCGCCACCAGTTTGCCATGCTCGTAATGATTGCGCCGAAAGGCGTCATCACCGAAGAATCCCGCGCAAATACCTGGTAGGGTAACTCTGCATCAGGTGCATGCAAATGCACCTGGACACCCGCTGATTCATAGGCAGCCACCATCTCGGCATGCTGCTGTCGCGCAACATCCCCACTGAATTCGTAGTTCCTACGGATGCTTTTCTTCGATACCGAACTGGTTTCGAGCCATTTATAGTGATCGGCAGGTCCGAGCAAGATATCTCTCAACACACCATACTCACTATCGACCCCCCATTTCTGCAGCACCGGTGTGCCGCCGCCTTCCTGTCTCGTGCGCAAACTGAATTCTGTATTCATGACTTCTCTTCTCACTAATTTATGTGATCACTTTTTATCGAAAAACCAGCAAACGCCACTCCTGTACTGCCGATAATAACGCCTTTGAATTCTATAATCAGGCTTCTTCGGGGTGTTGACTTATTCGAATTTTGTGATCACAATATCGTCGATATTGACTATTATACCCGACCGCAATACTACCGCCAAGCGAGTGTTTTCAAAATCTGCGGTCCAAATTGTTTCTAGAGTGACCCCGTGGGAAAGACAATATCTACTACTCAGAGTTTAAACAGGAGAATCCTATGAATCAGCAATCAGCCCTGGTTGGCAACAACACCGAAAGATGGCAAGGTCTCGACGGCGCACATCACCTGCACCCGTTTACCAACCCCAAAGAGTTGAAAGACAATTCGGTTCGAATCATTGAATCGGCACAAGGCGTCTACCTGACCGATTCCGACGGTAACCAGTACCTCGACGCAATGGCCGGCCTCTGGTGTGTGAATATGGGTTATGGGCAAAAGGATCTGATTGAAGCCGCGCATGCGCAAATTCAGCAATTGCCTTACTACAACGCTTTCTTTAAAACCTCGCACCCACCGGTAGCAGAGCTGAGTGCGCTGTTAGCGGAAGTGACGCCTGCCAATATGAATCACACGTTTTTCACCAGTTCAGGATCCGAGGCCAACGATACCGTAATCCGTATGGCCTGGCGTTATTGGGATGTACTCGGTAAGCCTGAAAAGCGGGTCATAATCAGCCGCAAGAATGCCTATCACGGTAGTACTATCGCGGCCTCGAGTCTCGGCGGCATGCCTGACCAGCACGAACAGGGCGGCGTCATTCCAGACATAGTGCATGTCGAGCAACCCGACTTGTTCGGCAAGCGATGTGAACTCGGCACCGATCTTGACGCCGACGAATTCGGACGTGAAGTCGCCCAATCGATTGCCGACAAGATCGAAGAACTCGGCGAAAATCGTATTGCCGCATTTATCGCCGAACCGATCCAGGGCGCAGGCGGCGTGATTGTTCCGCCCGATAGCTACTGGACCGAGGTGAAGAAGATATGTGCCCAGTACGATATTCTGTTTGTCGCCGATGAAGTAATTTGTGGTTTTGGCCGTACCGGTCACTGGTTTGGCAGCGATCTCTATGACTTAAAACCCGACCTGATGTCGATGGCCAAGGGCCTGTCCTCCGGTTACCTGCCAATTGGCGGTGTCATGGTTTCCGACAAGGTGGCCGATGTCCTGATCGACCAGGGTGGCGAGTTTAATCACGGCTACACCTACTCCGGTCACCCGGTATGTGCCGCGGTGGCAGTCGCAAATATCCAGCTCATGCAGCGCGAAAATATTGTACAAATAGTACACGACTCGACTGCTCCTTACCTGCAAAAACGGATTCGTGAACTCGGCGAACATCCGCTCGTCGGTGAAGTGCGCGGCGTCGGCATGCTCGGCGCCATCGAACTGGTCGAAGACAAAACCGGCTATAAAAAATTCCATAAAGACAAAGGAGTCGGCGCCGCCTGCCGCGGGCATTGCTTCGATAACGGCCTGGTGATGCGTGCGGTTGGCGATACGATGATTATGTCACCACCGTTGATCATGCAAAAATCAGATATCGACACGCTCGTAGAGCGGGCCTGGAAGAGTCTCGACCTGACCTTAAAAGACCTGGCTTGATATAACAGGTTTCATCCATGGCATTTACCCTGAATCAGGATCGTAGCGATACCAACGACCACCCCTGCTCTTACTATCACGCTACGCAAAACCCTGCTCCCGACCTACGGCCGCTAGATGGGTCATGCAGGACCGATGTCGCTATCGTCGGCGGCGGCTATACGGGCTTATCCGCGGCATTGCACCTGGCCAAAAGCGGTTACAAGGTCATCCTGCTCGAGGCCCGCAAGATTGGCTGGGGCGCCTCCGGACGTAATGGCGGACACCTTGGCAGCGGACAACGTAAAGACCAGATCGCGCTCGAAAAAATGCTGGGGAAAACATCTGCGCATCAACTCTGGGATCTGGCGCAGGAAGCCAAGACTGTTTCCAGAAGTTTGATTGCCGAGTATGGTATCGAATGCGACCTCAAGCCGGGGGCTGCCCACCCCAATCACAAGCCTGGCTACGACAGCGAGTCTCGCGCCTATGTAGAACACCTGAGAAATCAC
>QNFD01000505.1 GCA_003645435.1 Gammaproteobacteria bacterium
AGTTCGAAAGCATTCAATACGCCGCCAAAGCCGGCTTCGGCATCGGCAACGATCGGCAGGAAGTAATCGACGAAGCCCTCGTCCCCGGGATTGAGCCCGCGGCCCCACTGGATTTCGTCGGCGCGGCGAAAGGTGTTATTGATTCGACGCACCATCGCAGGTACAGAGTCGTAGGCATAAAGCGATTGGTCGGGGTACATGGTTTCGGAAGTGTTTCCGTCTGCCGCTACCTGCCAGCCGGACAGGTAGATCGCTTCGATACCCGCCTTGGCCTGCTGCATCGCCTGGCCCCCGGTGATTGCACCCATGCTGTTGACATAGCCTTTTTTAGCGCCGCCATTCACCTGCGCCCAAAGCTTCTCCGCACCCATACGTGCCAGCGTATTCTCGGGTTGCACCGAGCCACGCAGACGCACCACGTCGGCCGCGCTATAGCCCCGGCTCACGTTGCTCCATCGCGGATTTTCCTGCCACTCTTTCTCAAGTGCGGCGACTTGCTCGTCTCTGGTCATGTTTTCGTTTCTCTCGTATATAAAATGGCGAATTAATCGGGACGTTTAATATCGGCCCGTGAAAAAGCCCCATAAGGCGCAGGCAGCCAAATATACAGGGCTTTGACTATTTAAAAAGTCAATTTGCTTAATTAAGGCTATTGGATTTTACAATAGTCATCGAATTTATCGGTGATCGCGAATTCTGATGTTTTCTGCTGGCGGAAACTTGCAGTTGATCGACATTTTACGGACTTTGGACGACCCATTGACTTCACTTCGAATCCTTTGTCGCAAATGCCGTCACATCCAAACTGCATTGAATAAACACATCAAATTTGATTTTCATATTAAGTTAACCAATAATCGGGCATCTCGCGGACCGTATCATGGCCAATTCATACTACAAACAGAACCATCTAAAGAAGCTGCGCGCCTTCTGCCAGACTGCAAAACTGGGCAGTATGACCAAGGCGGCGGAGTCTCTTTTTGCCAGCCAGCCGACCATATCCCTGCAGATTCATGCGCTCGAGGAAGAAATGGATACCATCCTCTTCGAACGCAGTGGGCCCAAGCTGAGCCTGACTACTGAAGGCAGTATCCTCTACGAGCTATGCCTGCCGCATGTGCAGGGTATCGATCGACTCAAGGAAACCTTCGACGCTCACTGCGGCAACCTGACGTCGGGTGAACTCAATATTGCCGCCGGCGAATCGACCATCCTCTATGTGTTACCCGAACCGGTCGGAAAATTCTCGCGTCAGTACCCCGCGATCAAACTGCGCCTGTCCAATGAAACCGGGCGTAACGGCATGGAAATGCTGCGCAACGATACGGTGGATTTCGCGGTCGGCTCTATGCTGGAGGTACCCGACGACCTGGTTTACGACCCCATCGTGACCTACAACCCGGTCGTGATTACGCCTATCGATCATCCGCTGGCGCGGATGGATAAAATAACCATCACCGATATCGGCAAATACGGAATGATTCTGCCGCCGCGCCATCTCAGCACCTGGCATATCGTTAAAATGGTTTTTGCCCAGCACAACGTCAATTTCCGCGTCACGCTCGAGGCCGGAGGCTGGGAAGTAATCAAGCGCTATGTCAGCCTCGGACAGGGCATATCGATCGTCACCGATGTCTGTATCACCGAAGAGGACCGCAGCAAGATGTGCGTCATCCCGGTCGATCAGTATTTCCCCAAGCGCAGCTACGGCATTGTTACCCGTAAAGGTAAATTTCTGTCTGCCCCTTCGAAACGCTTCATCGAGATCATGCACGAGTGTTTTGGCAGGAAAAGTAATTAACCTGGAGTGATTGTCGACAATTCGGGCGTAATTATGATTATTATTCCCTATATTGACCATTAAGATTCGGGTATTGTCAACAATCCCGAATGGGATATGATTGCTCAGTCTTTGATTTCATGATTCGAATAACCACTTAGAGGGGTAGCTCAATGACATATAAAGATGAGTATCAGGCGTCCATCGATGATCCGCAGACATTCTGGGCGGAAAAAGCAGCCGAACTCGACTGGTATAAACCTTCCACCAATGTATTGAGCACCGACGAGCATGGTATCCAGCGCTGGTTTGCCGACGGCGAGTTGAACACCTGTCACCTGGCCCTCGACTTTCACGTCGACAATGGTCGCGCCGATCAAACCGCGCTGATCTATGACTCACCGGTAACCAACCAGCAAAAGAAATTCAGCTATCGCGAATTACGCGACGAAGTCGCGCGCTGCGCCGGCATGTTAAAGGCCCAGGGTGTCGAAAAAGGCGATCGTGTCATCATCTACCTGCCGATGATCCCGGAAGCGTTGATTTCAATGCTCGCCTGTGCACGCCTCGGCGCCGTTCATTCGGTCGTGTTCGGCGGCTTTGCTCCGCCCGAACTGGCAGTGCGCCTCGATGATGCGACACCCAGGGTATTGTTAACCGCCTCCTGCGGCATTGAAATTAACCGCGTCATCGAATACAAACCCATCGTCGACGCGGCCATCGAAATGGCCACGCACAAGCCCGCTACCTGCATTGTCCTGCAGAGACCACAGGCGCAGGCGGACATGCAGGACGGCCGCGACGTCGACTGGCAGGAGGCACTCGCAGCCGCCGAACCGGCCGACTGCGTCGCCGTCAAGGGCAGCGACCCGCTCTACATACTTTACACTTCCGGTACTACCGGCAAGCCCAAGGGCGTGGTTCGAGATA
>QNFD01000506.1 GCA_003645435.1 Gammaproteobacteria bacterium
AACTCGGCAAAATCGCCCGAAAAGGCGCTGCGCATGGGTACCATGGGCGCCTCAATCCTGTTTATCGCGATCGCCTATTTAGCCATATCAATGCTCGGATTGTCCTCGGGAATCTGGATGGCGGTTCTCTCGGGTGCCGTTGGCGGCATCATTATCGGTCTGGTTACCGAGTACTACACTGCGGGTAACCCCGTAAAACACATCGCCAAAGCAGGCGAAACCGGGGCCGCGACAGTTATGATTAGCGGGCTTGCGATCGGTATGCAGTCGGTTGCGGTGCCTATCTTTACGATATGCGGCATTATTGCAATATCGAGTCATTTCGCCGGACTTTACGGCGTTGGTATTGCCGCTGTCGGCATGCTCGCTACGGTCGGTATTACAATGGCGATCGACGCCTACGGCCCGGTTGCGGACAATGCCGGCGGCATCGCTGAAATGGCTGGTCTCGGCGAAGACACCCGCAAAATCACCGATTCACTCGATGAGCTGGGAAATACTACAGCAGCGATCGGCAAGGGCTTTGCAATAGGTGCCGCCGCGCTCGCCGCGCTCGCCATTATTACCGCTTTTATTCAAACCGTTGCGGCCAACATACCCGACTTCAGCCTCGAACTGAATAATCCGGAAGTGCTGATCGGCCTTTTCATCGGCGGCGTTATTCCATTTGTGATCGCCTCTATTACGATGACCGCGGTTGGCGATGCCGCGTTTGAAATGATCAAGGAAATTCGGCGCCAGTTCCGCGAAATTGACGGCCTGCTGGAAGGCACGGCGGAACCCGATACCGCCCAGTGCATCGATATCGCAACCACCGCGGCGTTGAAGAAAATGATACTTCCCGGAGTGATCGCAGTCAGTGCACCTCCGTTGGTTGGCTTTCTTATCAGTGCACAGGCACTGGGCGGCATGCTCTCGGGTGCATTACTGAGCTGCGTACTGATGGCGCTGATGATGGCGAATGCCGGCGGCGCCTGGGACAATGCGAAAAAATATGTTGAAAAAGGCAACCTCGGCGGCAAGGGATCAGACGTGCATACTGCGACCGTGGTCGGCGATACCGTAGGCGATCCTTTCAAAGACACCTCCGGCCCATCGATGAATATCCTCATCAATGTGATGGCAATCGTCAGCCTCGTGATTGCGCCTTTGCTGGGATAAACCAACAACTGAGTTTTCCAGGTTTTAAAGGGTAGAAGGTTTTTCTACCCTTTTTTTTATCCCATCTGGGTAATTGAACTCTATTATGCCCTGTATGAAAATAGGCATCTATAGATGGAGAATATCGTATGAATCCAAAAAATGCTTTTTACGCCCAATCTGGCGGCGTTACCTCCGTCATCAACGCATCCGCCTGCGGGGTGATTGAAACCTGCCGCCAACATAGTGACCGCATCGGCAAAGTATACGCCGGACATAATGGCATTATCGGCGCCTTAACCGAGGAATTGATCGATACCTCGAGGGAATCGGACGCGGATATTGCAGCATTGAAGAAAACGCCATCCGGCGCTTTTGGTTCCTGTCGCTTCAAACTCAAAGGGCTCGAAGAAAACCGGCGTGAGTACGAGCGTCTGATCGAAGTATTCAAGGCACACGAGATTGGTTATTTTTTTTACAATGGCGGCGGTGATTCCGCCGATACCTGTTACAAGGTTTCGCAGTTGTCTGAAAAATTAGGCTACCCGGTTCAGGCAATCCACATTCCAAAAACAGTAGACAACGATTTACCGATTACCGACAACTGCCCTGGGTTTGGTTCGGTGGCTAAATATATCGCGGTTTCCGCTCTCGAGGCTTCCTTCGATGTTCGCTCGATGGCGAAAACATCCACAAAGGTTTTTGTACTCGAGGTAATGGGTCGACATGCCGGCTGGATCGCAGCAGCGGGCGGCTTGATTGAGGATTACGGTATTCCCGTGCTATTGCTGCTGCCCGAGGTTAGTTTTGACCAGGATAAATTTGTCGCAGCGGTAAAATGCAAAGTCGAGGAATACGGTTACTGCACGATCGTCGTTTCCGAAGGAGCAAAATATGCCGATGGCAAATTTCTCGCTGAACAGGGTACGCGCGATTCGTTTGGTCATGCTCAACTCGGCGGCGCAGCACCGGTAGTCGCTAATATAATCAAACAGGCCCTGGGCTATAAGTATCACTGGGCGGTTGCTGACTATCTGCAACGCGCGGCGCGTCACCTGGCCTCGGCTACCGACCTGGAACAGGCATATGCACTCGGCAAGGCCGGCGTGGAAATGGCGCTCGACGGCAAAAATTCGATAATGCCAACCATCGATCGCGTCTCGAACCAGCCCTATCGCTGGGAGATCGGTAGCGCCAGCCTTTCCGAGGTCGCCAATGTAGAGAAAATGATGCCCTTGAACTTTATATCCGACGATGGTTTTGGCATCACTGATCTTTGCCGCGAATATCTGTATCCGTTAATACAGGGCGAGGCTTATCCCGAGTATGATGAGCGCGGCATGCCTAGATACGTGGTTTTGAAAAATGAACTGGTCGACAGGAAACTCGAAGCATTCGAGATCTAGGGAGCATGGGATAGAGGCTACGGACCGGCTTATTGCCGATCTGAATATGGGGGCTAGTCCTTGCCGAACAGCATGGCAGATTCATGCGTACCAATTTCGGTGACTTTACGCAGCTCCGCATAGTCGATATGGCAAATACAATTACGGCCGGACTCCTT
>QNFD01000507.1 GCA_003645435.1 Gammaproteobacteria bacterium
GACATTGCGTCCTCTCTTTTTTTTGGCCCGAGGAAAAGAGGGTGTACTGTGAGAGGCTCCTTAAAAAATGAACCTCGCTGCTGGAGTAACCCCGATTCCTCGATTACCTGGGCACAGGCGGCTTCCTGGTGAGGGGCCATCAAGTGCGCACCGGCGCAACCCTTGATTTCAGCAAAGCCCTGTAGTAATTCGGCACAGACCGCGCGTCCTTCGGCCCTCTGGTCCTCGGCGCCGTCGAGTCGCCTGATGATTTCATCGGGCACGTGAACACCAAACAGGTTTTCAGTCATCCAACGTGCGGACTTCGCCGAGGCGAGTGGACCGATACCGATTAAAAAGTGCGCTTTCTCGGTAATACCTTCTTCTACGAGGCGATGGCAATAGCGTTCAACGGTACCGAGGTCAAAGCAATACTGGGTTTGAAAAAACTGCGCGCCATTGTCGATCTTCGCCAGAATTCGAGCAGGTGACCAGTCCGCTCCGGGGTCGCTCGGGACCTCGGCACCGCCGATAAACAGGGCTGGCGGTGGATTGATCTCCCGGCCCGAAGGGTAGGTGCCGAGGTCGCGCATATCCCGCATTTGACGCATTAGTGCGCCGCTATCGATTTCAAACACCTCGGCGGCATCGGGTTGATCGCCGGCGGCCATCTTGTCGCCAGTGAGACAGAGGAAGTTACAAATACCGAGTGCCGAGGCACCGACGACATCGCCCTGTAATGCCAGCCGATTGCGATCACGCGTGGTCAGCTGCAGTACCGGATCGATACCTTCGCGCGCCATGATTGCGGCGGCTGCGAGCGCCGACATATGCACCCGGGCACTGGCGCCATCGGTGACGTTAACCGCATCGGCAAGACCCTTCAAACAGCGAACCCGGCTAAGTACTACCTCGGCCGAGGCAGCGTCCGGTGGCGAGGTTTCGGCGGTCATGGCAAATTGACCTGCCTCTAAGACCTGTTGAAGTTTACTGCCGGTTTCGTCTGCTTGAGTCATAAATGTGTTCCTGTGAAGAATGCTGTGATACCTGTTTGAAGTATTGAGGCTTACCCGAGACCGTCCTTTGCCTGTTTTAACGAATCGGCCATCAGGTAAGCAAGTTCTAACACCTGGTCGGCGTTTAGGCGGGGATCGCACTGGGTCAGGTAACGCGTACCCAGGTCGGCATCCGATATCGCGTAAGCGCCGCCGGTACACTCGGTCACATGCTCACCGGTCATTTCCAGGTGGATGCCGCCCGGATAACTGCCTTCCGCCTGATGTATCGAAAAAAACTGCTGCAATTCACGCATGATGTCATCGAACTGGCGTGTCTTATATCCACTGCTGGCCTTGACAGTATTGCCGTGCATCGGGTCGGATGACCAGACCAGGTTGCGATCCTCGGATTGTACCGCGCGGATCAGGGCCGGCAAACTGTCGGCAATCTTGTCGGCGCCCATGCGGATTATCAGGGTAAGCCTGCCTGCCTCGTTGTCCGGGTTGAGCGCATCGATGAGCCGTAGTAACTCATCCGCCTTGATGCCGGGTCCAATTTTAACCCCAACCGGGTTTTCGATGTTCTTGAAGAACTCGACATGCGCATGGTCGAGTTGACGAGTGCGTTCGCCGATCCAGACAAAATGTGCGGAGCAGTTATAGCGTCTGCCGGTAAACGAATCGATTCTCGACAGCGCTTCTTCATAGTTGAGTAATAGTGCTTCGTGCGAGGTAAACAACTGCGTCTCGCGTATCGATGGCGCGGTCTGCGAGGTAATACCGCATACTTCCATAAACCCAAGCGCATCCTCGATGCGTTCCGACATGTTCAGATAACGTTCCCTGGCCGGGCTCGCCTCGACGAAACCCATATTCCATCGATGTACCTGGTGCAGGTCGGCGAGACCACCCTGCGCGAAGGCGCGTAACAGGTTCAGGGTCGAAGCACTTTGATGGTAGGCTTCGAGCATACGTTCAGGGTCTGGTACACGTGCGCTTACACTGAATTCGGCACCGTTGATAATATCGCCACGGTAACTTGGCAGCGAGACGCCATCGATTTCTTCCATGTGCGCGGAACGTGGCTTGGCAAACTGGCCGGCGGTACGGGCAATTTTGGTCACCGGCCTGCGACCGCCAAAGGTCAATACCACGGCCATTTGTAACAGCACCTTGAAGGTATCGCGAATCTTGTTGGCGTTAAACTCGGTAAACGATTCGGCACAGTCACCCGCCTGCAGTAACAGGCCGCGGCCGGCGGATATTTCTGCCAGGCTGGATTTCAGGTCACGAATTTCCTGGGCGAAAACGAGTGGCGGGTATCCACAGAGTTTCTTTTCCACCATCTCCAGTTTGTGCGTATCCGGATACTCTGGTTGCTGCTTTATCGGAAATTTACGCCAGCTCGATAGTGTTGATTCGTTGATTGGCATCAAAGAAATACCGGCTCCTGCCTCGTTAAAAAAGATCGTTGAAAGTAAAGAGAATAGCTAACAAAAGCAACCATATTTCGGTGAAAATTCCGAATTTGACCGATTCGAACCGGAAATATGCGCTGAAATCCTGATCATCGTGCAAAATCCGCGAATCAGGCACTAAAATCCATGCGTAACGTATGCCTGTGCCCGGAAACAATGATAATATTGGCCGGTAAGTTCGGAATATAGTAATTACTGAATTAATTCCGGGAATAAAAACCATAATTAATACACAGAGAGAGCAACTA
>QNFD01000508.1 GCA_003645435.1 Gammaproteobacteria bacterium
CGAAACAAATCCATCTCCTGTATCAATAACTGTTCATCGTAGGCAGGCAGATCGTCACAGTCGATACTGGTTTGCATTCTTAACAGGGCGATAAGCGCGTCGGCATATAGTGGACCCTCGCTACTCGCATCCAGTACCGATAGATAATCGGTACTGCCAAAATCGGTCAGTAACAAAAACCCCTGGAGCTGGTCCTGGTGGATAATTTCCGGAGCACTGAGCCTGGCTTTACGCAACCTCGTGGCGATATCAATAAAACGGTCGCAGGGTTCCTTTTCCGGCGGGGCATCCATCAGGATCCAGGAATTGGCGCCACATTCGACGCGTAAATAGGATCGAAAACTGGCATCTTCCGATGCCGCGCTTAGGGTATAATCGCTATAACCTAGACTATCCAGCCAGCCTGTCATTTGCCTGTATCTATCGTTCATATTTCCCACTATTCAAAAATAACCCCTGTTGGTTACGAACCTTTTACGACGCCCTCCACATGTTGGCGATATTAGAGCAGGGTTGCAACATCATATTCGCCACAACTTTGGAAGCAAGATGAACAGTATCGATGATCTGATTGAAGTAATGCGAGCGCTACGCGATCCGCAAAGCGGTTGCCCCTGGGACATCAGGCAGACCAGTGCTTCTATCGCGCCTTACACCCTTGAAGAAACTCACGAACTACTGGATGCGATCGAACGAAATGACACCGAAAACCTGAAAGAAGAACTCGGAGACCTGTTATTTAACATTGTCTTCCATGCTCGAATTGCGGAAGAGCAGGGTCTTTTTAAATTTGACGATATCGTCTATGGTATCGTCAGCAAGATGAAGCGCCGTCATCCACATGTATTTGATGCAGATCGGTCCTCTTCTATGAGTGATGAAGATTTAAGCAAACAGTGGCAGGCGCTAAAAAAACAGGAAAAAACGGCCCGGGCCCCGGTACCTTTTGGTGCGGACTCGGCAAGCCTGTCGGCAATCAATCGGGCCACCGTTTTACAGGCCGAGGCCGCCGCGTTTGGATTTGACTGGCCGCATATTGGAGATGTTTTTGACAAGCTTGAAGAAGAGGCGGGAGAATTGAAAGCAGCTGTAGCAGCGAATCACGCGGAGCAGATTAGTGATGAACTGGGAGACCTGTTATTCGTCGCTATGAATATTGCCCGTCATACTAAAATAGACGCGGAAATGTCACTGCGCGGCACCAACAGGAAGTTTATCAATCGCTTCCAGTATGTGCTCGAGCAAATGAAATCAGCAGACATCGAGATGAACCAGCAACAACTGGAGCGCATGGAAGAATTCTGGCAAGAATCTAAATCAATCGTCGGTTAATTCCCGTTATGAAATGAGAAAATGACTAAAAGCCGCCTTCAAACCGAACAAAAAATCTTAGATGCGCTCGGGCAAATACTGCTCGTCAAAGGCTTCCCCGAGGTCGGCATCAACTCGATTGCACGCCAGGCGGGTTGCGACAAGGTATTGATTTATAGATACTTCGATGGCCTCGACGGCTTACTGCTGGCGTTTGCGGAAACCACTCAATTATGGTGGCAAGTAGATGAAATAATCAGCGGGCCCACCGAAACCGTTGATCAGCTGCCATTGCATTTATATTTACAAGAGTTGCTCAAACGGCATGTGACAGCACTGCGGGCACGTCCACTAACGCTGGAAATCATGGCCTGGGAAATGTCGGCACAGAATAATCTTACCGTGGCGCTGGCACGAACGCGGGCCGAGCGCGGGATGGCGCTGGTGAAAAATATACGCGTGTCTTATCAGCAACCTACCATCGATATTGGCGGCATACTCGGCGTATTTGGCGCCGCGATCAACTACCTGTTGATACGTACCCGGCATTCAGAACCCCAGCACATGACCGAGGAATGGTGGCGCTTGCAACACACCATCGAACAACTCATGGAAGCCTATGGTTGAGCCGTCCAGGGTTTTGCGCTTTGCCGATATTGATCGAACCGAACTCACCTCGCTGCTGGCCGGATTCCAACTCGAATTATGTATTATCGAGAACGGCGAGGATATTCCCGGTAGCTACTGGGGCGATGAGGAGGCGGGGCTGATCGGCAATCGTCTCTACCTGCGCTGCGATACTCCATTGCATTCCATTCTGCACGAAGCATGCCACTACATTTGCATGGATAAGCACCGGCGTACAGGTTTACATACCGATGCTGGTAGCGACGACGACGAGGAAAGCGCGGTCTGCTACCTGCAGATTCTGCTTGCAGAAAAACTACCCTCGATGGGTCGGCAGCGGGCCCTCGCGGATATGGATGCCTGGGGATACAGCTTCCGACTTGGATTCGCAAAAACCTGGTTCGAGCAGGACGCCGATGACGCCCGTGAATGGCTGTTGCAACATGATTTGATCGATACCCACAATCAACCAGTATTTCAGTTACGCTAACCTTTAAATGACGGTTAACTGAAGTTAAACTGCCATGCCTGATACAAGCATCGATTGACAGTGTAATTTGTTTAATCCTGTCATTTTTTTAGCGGAGCACGAGAATGACCCATCCCCGAGCACATTCAAAGCAGATAGACCTATCACTGGAATCAGTTTTAAAACCCATCGAGGAGGCAACCGGCTTGCCTAACCAGGCCTATACCAACGCCAGTTTTATCGAGCATGAACGCGATCATGTAGTGGGTACTAGCTGGGCAGGTCTCTGGTTCGC
>QNFD01000509.1 GCA_003645435.1 Gammaproteobacteria bacterium
CAGGATGGCCACAGATTGGTAGAGCCGAAAATTGACTGCATGGTTGCATCATCAAATTTCAGAGTGGCTACCTCTGAGCGGTTGATAATCTCATCCAGGTTAAAGTTTTTATGATTCATTTTTGATGTTACCTAGAATTTTAATTCGCATTCCAAAAAACCATTTGACAATGTTGTAAGAGAAGACTACCTTATTTCACGAATTAGTGAAATAGCAAATCATGAAAACATTTCCACGCCCTGACAAAGATATGTCAGGCCAGGTCATAACATAACAGGAAGATGGATAGATGAGTGAACTAAAAATATTTGAACCCGCGATGTGCTGTGAAACCGGTATTTGTGGTGTTGATCCTGATACGGTTTTAATAAATTTTACTGCCGATATTGAATGGTTGAGAAAACAGGGCGGATTCGTCCAGCGATTTAACCTCGCTCAGGAGCCCTCTGCTTTTATTAGCGACCCATTAGTCAAGACAGAGATAAATGAACACGGTGAATCCTGTCTGCCGTTGTTGGTGCTCGATGGTGAAGTAATCAGCCGCGGTAAATATCCGGATCGTGCGCAACTTCAGTTACTGACTGGAATTGAATCGTCGTCCCAATCATCAGAAAACCCATCTATAAACAAAGACAAAACCGACTCTGGCTGCTGCGCTGGTTCGGGTTGCTGCTGAGGTGAGACCAATGAATCTACTGAATAATCCAACACCATTCATGTTTTTTACGGGTAAGGGGGGCGTTGGCAAAACATCGGTTTCCTGTTCCCTGGCTGTTTCACTCGCGGATTCTGGAAAGCGGGTACTACTGGTAAGCACCGACCCGGCCTCAAATCTTGATCAGGTTCTGGATACTCAGATATCAGGCAAACCAACCCCGATAACCGATGTAAAGAATCTTTTTGCGGTTAACATCAACCCTGAGCGAGCGGCGCAGGAATATCGAGAACGGGTTATCGGCCCTTACCGCGGTGAGTTGCCCGAGTCAATGATAAAGCAGATGGAAGAACAACTCTCGGGTGCGTGTACGGTTGAAATAGCCGCCTTTGATGAATTTACGGGGTTCCTCGTAGATGAGTCGATTGTTGGCGATTTTGATCATATCGTATTTGATACGGCACCCACCGGACATACGCTTAGATTGTTGAATTTACCGGCGGCCTGGTCAGGATTTCTGGACAACAATCTACGTGGTGCTACCTGCCTGGGGCCATCCTCCGGTTTAAAGCAGCAACACGAACGATACGCATCCACATTGAAGGTACTGAGTGACGAAAAACAGACTACCCTGGTGCTGGTCAGTCGAGCAGATGAAATTGCTTTAGCGGAAGCTGCTGTTTCAGGGCAGGAACTCAGGGAACAGGGTATAACGAACCAACATCTGATAATCAATGGCGTATTCCATGCAACAGATGAAAATGATGAGATCGCCCAGGCGTTTCAACGCCGAAATGAACAGGCGTTAAATCGGTTGCCTGATTCGTTAGCCGGGTTACCCCAAACTCAAATTGATTTACAGGGACACAATATTGTCGGTATCGATGTTTTGCGTGAACTGTTTTGCGCGCAAAAAATTGATCGTAGTGCATCAAATTCTTCCAGGATGATACCTTTAAAGGATGGGTTGATACCCTTTGCCGAGTTGATAGAAGATCTCTCCCGTTCTAAAAAGGGCCTCATCATGGTGATGGGTAAAGGCGGGGTAGGTAAGACCACGGTAGCGGCAGCGGTTGCCCAGGAACTGGCTTTACGCGGTTTCCCGGTTCACCTCAGTACCACGGATCCGGCCGCTCACATCGAGCAGGTGGCGGGATCCGGTGTCGAGGGCCTGGAAATAAGCAGAATCAATCCGAAACAAGAAGTTGAGGCCTACACGCAATATGTCCTTAAAACCAAGGGAAAAGACCTTGATGAAGAGGGGTTGGCCCTGTTGGAAGAAGATTTGCGCTCTCCCTGTACCGAAGAAGTAGCGGTGTTTCGCGCGTTTTCACGAACCGTATCAAAAGCCCGCTCCGGTTTTGTAGTGCTTGATACCGCACCCACGGGTCATACTCTGCTATTACTTGATACGACCGGTGCATACCATCGGGAGGTCGAACGCGGTACATCGAAATCCGAGGCATCGTTCATTACACCGTTGATGCGTTTACAGGACCCCGAATTTACCAGGATACTCATCACTACACTGGCTGAAACAACCCCGGTAGCCGAAGCCGCAAAGCTCCAGCAAGATCTGGGTCGAGCTGGTATAAAACCTTATGCCTGGGTTATCAATCAGAGTCTCGCCGCAACCGGAACCGAGGACCCCCTGCTGGTTCAACGCAGTCAGTCAGAGATTAAACTGATTAACGAGGTTCAGAGGGAACATGCAAATAAGACAGTGGTTATCCCATGGTTAGCTGAAAGCCCAACCGGGACAGCAGGCCTGAAAGCAATCGCACTTGCGGGTTAAACTCGATAAGCGGTAAATGTCATAATCTTACTAATCGCCGTCATCGCCGATCGGATCATCCTGGGAAGCGGTGCCGCGCCGGCCTTGTCGGCATTGACGGCGTGTTGTAACTCGTCATTCTTCATCGTCTCAAGGATTGTACGGCTTCGCTGATCCGCTGCCGGTAGTCGTGAGATGTGGTCCTGTAGATGCCGATAAACCTGTTCCTCGGTTTCTTTAACAAAACCGAGACTCCATTTATCGCCAACGGC
>QNFD01000510.1 GCA_003645435.1 Gammaproteobacteria bacterium
CACGGTTTCACTTCAAGAACCTGTTAAACGAAGAAAGGCACAAAAATAAAACCATTCTCTATAGCACCCACATGCTCGCCGACGCCGAAGAGATATGCGATCAGTTTGGTATATTGCATGAAGGTGAAATGAAGTTTGTCGGGACCCCTGCCGACTGCCTGCAATACTTCGAGGCCGATACACTCGAACAGGCTTATATGCAGTGTATATCAAGCCCGGAAAAGTCATAACCCGAATCTAACGCGTTTGATTCTTCAATAGAGTTCCTTCAATTTACGGGTCAGCGTATTACGCCCCCAGCCCAGTAGTCGAGCTGCCTCCTGTTTTCGTCCGCCGCTGGATTCGAGCGCGCTTTCAAGCAATACCCTTTCGAAAAGCGGTGTTGCCCTCGACAGGATATTCTCCTCGTTATGCGAAAATTCCTGCCTGGCCCAGAGACCCAACAGCTCCGACCATTCGTTTATTCCCGCCTCTCCTGAAACCTGGCTTTCCACGGCTTGCCCGGGTTGTAGTTCTTCGGGCAAGTCGTTCATCTGGATTCTTACCCCGCTTGCCATCACGCTAAACCATCGGCAGGTATTTTCCAGTTGTCTGATATTTCCGCGCCAGTCCAGTTTACACAGGTAGTCGAGCACCTCTGGGTCAAATTGCCTGGTTGTTTCTCCCATTTCTTCGGCGAGCCGATACATAAAATGCTTCAACAATAGCGGTATGTCCTCGCGCCTTTCGCGTAATGGCGGTAATTTTAGTTTGATTACATTGAGACGATGGAAAAGATCTTCACGAAATTGATGTTGTTTTACCTGCTGCTCGAGATCACGATGGCTGGCTGCGATGATGCGTACATTAGTTTGTACCGCGGTCTTGCCGCCAACCCTGAAAAATTCACCCTCGGCGAGTACGCGTAATAATCGTGTTTGTAATTCCATCGGCATATCGCCGATTTCATCGAGAAACAGGGTACCGTCATTGGCCTGCTCGAAACGCCCCCGGTGTTGGGAATGGGCGCCGGTAAAAGCACCTTTCTCGTGGCCGAACAATTCCGATTCGAGTAATTCGGATGGAATAGCCGCTGTATTAATAGCCAGGAAAGGGCCATTTTTCCGCGGACTGTGTTTGTGTATCGCGCGCGCCACCAGCTCCTTACCAGTACCCGATTCGCCGCTAATCAGTACGCTCGTGTGTGAGCGTGAGAGTCTGCCAATAATACGAAACACTTCCTGGATTGCAGTCGATTCGCCGACGATTTCATCGCCTATGCTATCTACTGCTTCAACGGACGCGACCTGCGGTTGCTTCTCGCAGGCGCGAGACACGAGGTCGATCGCTTCATCGATGTCGAAGGGTTTCGGTAGATACTCGAAAGCGCCTTGCTGGTAGGCCTGAACCGTGGTGTCGAGGTCGGAATAAGCGGTCATGATAATGATCGGAAGCGACTGGTCTATATTCCTGATTTGTTTCAGAAACTCGAAACCGCTTATTCCCGGCATGCGCAGGTCGGTTAAAATTGCCTGTGGCTGCTCCGATTTTTGTGATCGCTTGAAACGGGCGAGGGCGGAGGAAGCTGTTTCGAAGGTGGTGACCATAAATCCTGCATTAGTCAGCGCCCGCTCTAGCACCCAACGGATCGATTGATCGTCATCGATAACCCAGATCGAGTGGTGGTTTGAATTATTCATGCTGCCTCCAGCGGCAAGATGGTGCAGAAGGTCGTTCCCAGCGTCGAACTTTCGGCATTTATGATGCCGCCGTGACCGGACACGATTTCCTGGGCGATGGGCAGGCCGAGTCCGCTCCCCCGTGGCTTGTCGGTAACCATGGGTAAAAAAATGGTATCGCTTAACTCGGCCGAAATGCCGCTACCATTGTCGGTAATATCGACCAGAACCACTAACGGATGCGTGGTTTTCCCGATCGTGACCTGACGACCGATACGTGTTTTAAAGATAATTTCGCCATTCGTATCGAGAGCCTGCACCGCATTTTGGGCAATGTTCAGGAATGCCTGGATGAGTTGGTCCTTATCGGCCAGCAGTTCCGGGATACTGGGGTCGTAGTCTCTGCGAATGACAAACTGGTCGGCCCCGGCGCTCAATAACAGGCTGCGAATATGCTCCAGTATCTCGTGTATGTTAACCGGTTCTTTGCGAATAGCCGTATTCGGCCCGAGCATATTATTGATCAGCGTCTGTAAACGGTCGACCTCGCTGATGATAACGTCGGTATATTCCTTTAACGGTGCCTGCGTGATTTCCTTTTCAAGCAATTGGGCAGCTCCGCGGATGCCGCCAAGCGGGTTCTTGATTTCATGTGCCATGCCGCGTGCAAACTGTTGACTTGCCTGTTTCTGTAATTGACTGAACTCGTCACGCAGGTACTGCGCCTGATGGTCTATCGGTTTGATTTCAATCAGAATATAGCCTATATCGTCCAAAGCATAGATAGTGTAGTCAACGCTAATCGATCTTCCATTCGCGAGTTTAATGGTAGCGTCGTGCTCGGTCATGGCCTGGCCCTGTAGCGCAAACCCGGGCAATTTATCGGTAATGGTGCTGGCTTCGACCTGGCTGAATAGCCGTTTGAACTCTTTTCCGATTAAGGTCGACGCGCTGTTGCCGAACAGTATCTCCGCGGTTGAATTGATGTACCGTATGATCAGATTTTCATCGACGCAGATAATACTGCTGCTGAGGG
>QNFD01000511.1 GCA_003645435.1 Gammaproteobacteria bacterium
CAGTTCCGCCTGTTGACGATCTTCGACAAGCCGGAGCCGCTCACCGGTCCCTATTTCGAGGAAACCTATTACCTGACGCCGAGCCGCCTCGACGAAGCCGGCCAGGCGGCCCTGATTGACGAGGTCGAGCGATGTTGCAGTGCCTATGGACTCGAACACGGCCCCGTACATGCCGAGGCGCGGTTGACGGATTCAGGCCCAGTGCTGCTGGAACTGGCGGCGCGCACCATCGGCGGGCAATGTGGACAATTGATCGAATTTTCGATGCGACAGAAGCTCGAGGAACTGGTTATACAGGGCATGTGCGGCATCACCATAGCGGCCGATGCCGAGGCTGAATCCGCGGGCGTACTGATGATCCCGATAACCGATACCGGCATTTTGAAACGAGTCGAGGGTTTAACCGAGGCGCTGCAAACCGAGTATGTTCGCGATATCGAAATTCATATCAACCCGGGCTACGAACTGATTCCCTTACCGGAAGGCGCCAGCTACCTGGGCTTCATTTTTGCGAAGGCCCCCGGATACGAACAAACCCTCGCGGCGCTCAAAGGCGCCTACTCGAAGCTGCGATTTGTGACCCAGCCCCGCTGGGCCCTGCAAAACCTGGGTTAATGAGCTTACTTCTTCGCGCCGGGTGCGCGGAAACCCTGCGGCTGATGGCCCAGGTCGCCTTCCTTGAAGATGAACCCAATCATATGCTGTTCAAGAATCGCGAGACTCGCCGGGTCTATCGTCGACAGTCCGTTTTCATTGATGATCATGGTCTGGCGTTCGACCCATTGATTCCAGCCTTCGGCGGACACGTTTTCATAGATACGCTGCCCTAGTTCACCGGGATAAGGTACTCGCTCGAGACCGGGGGCCTCCTGGCCGAGCACTACACAGTTAACAACTCTTGACATCACAATTCCAAAGCAGCGGCCGCTAATCGGCGGTGCGTTATGATAGCAAAGTTAGGCGGGATCAGAACGCATAATTGACGGCGAATGCAGGGGCCGGAAAACCTGCGCCGTCAGCGTCTGCGCCGGCACCATCATTTCCAGTGCTTCACTAAAATTTTCATCAAGTTATGAGTGATTCTTCACGTTATATATATCAATTTGTTATTAATTTACTATTATAATTACAAATGCCGAAATAATTTGTAATTCAGAAGGAGTTGCGTTGTCTAGCTACACTGCAAATAACGATCAGCAATCCCCAGTCAGTTTCCAGGTCTCCAGTCACGGCGTTACCGATACCGGCCACGTCAGAAAAAAAAATGAAGATTCGATACTGGTACATGAGGACGAAAATATCTGGATCGTAGCCGATGGCATGGGCGGTCATCACGCGGGCGATTTTGCCAGTCAAACCATAACCAATAATTTAAGCCTGTTTAAACAACATGCTTCACTGGATGACAGCATCCTGTTGCTGGAAGAAAACATTCTTAATTCGAATGCCGTTATTCGAAAAAAGTCACACGGTCTGGGCCGCAACGCCACCATTGGCAGTACCGTTGTTTGCGTGTATGTCTGGCACAACTTCATGTTCACCTTGTGGGCGGGTGATAGCCGCCTTTATCGCTACAGGGACAAGCGACTGCAACGACTCACCGAAGACCATAGCTATGTTGAAGAACTGGTGCGCATGGGAAAACTCAAAGCCTGTGATGCCGAGGAGCACCCCGCAGCCAACGTGGTATTAAAAGCGGTGGGGATCGACGATCACCTGTGCATCGATTTCGACTATTTCGAATTACAGGATGGGGATATCTATATCATTTGCTCCGACGGGTTATACAAAGATCTGGAGGAAAGCAAAATAGAGCCTATAATCGAATCCCACTCCGAAAATATGAACGAGTTATCGGAGGCGTTACTAGAGGCTTCGCTCAATGCTGGCGGAACCGATAACACCTCGATTATCACCATGAAAACCTGTCAAAAGGAAGGCTAATGTCTGAAGTCTGCAAATCGTTGATTAACGATTACTTTGCAGGGTCGCTGAATATCAACGACCTCGAGCACGGTTTGGCCGACATTTTTGACACCGCCCCAGATAGTCATACGCGGGCGCAAAAGTATTTACAGGGACTCTATACCGACGACTCCATTGACTCGAATGGATTCACTGCAATTTCCCAGGTCATCTCAAAGGTAAATATTCAGTCGACGTTGAAAAACAGCCAGGAATCCGACGATTCCTACTTCGGTGAAGACAAGACCATGCACCTGACCGACATTTCGGGAGAAGTCGACGATTACGATGAAGACGGCAGCGACAAGACCGTAATCGTGCGTGTGGGTAATACCGCCACTGATATTCAAGGTTCGGATTCCTCGCTGGACTTCAGCGGAGATATTTCGCCATTAGAGCCCAGGATTGTCGAAAAACCGAGTAAATCCTCGCGTTATGAAAATCTCGGCCCGGGGGTTACCCTCAAGGAACGCTTCGTATTGCTGGAAAAACTAGGCCAGGGTGGCATGGGCGTGGTCTTCAAGGCCAAGGACCTGCTCAAGGTGGAAGCGAAGGACAAGGATCCCTACGTCGCCATCAAGGTGCTCACTGACGCATTCAAAAAATACTCCGGTTCTTTCATCGCCCTGCAACGCGAGGCCAGCAAGGCTCAACGCCTGGCACATCCGAATATCGCAACGGTTTACGACTTCGATCGCGACGGTAACACGGTATTCATGACCATGGAG
>QNFD01000512.1 GCA_003645435.1 Gammaproteobacteria bacterium
CCCTGGATAAGCGCACGCGCGCCTTTAGCGGTAATAAAAATCCCGCTGTTTTCATTCTCCGCGACCTCGCCCGAATGGCGTACGTTCAATCCACTGATGGTGACGTCGGGTGCCGACACCAGAATGACATGCGAGGAACCTTCGCCATCGACGATGCTGGAGCCGTCACCGGTGCCCGACACAACCAGGCTACGATGGACATCGATTGAACCGCTATAGGTTCCCGCGCCCAGCACCAGGGAGTCGCCGTCGCTCGCGGCATCGATGGCACTTTGCAGCGTACCTTTGCCCGGTGGCACCTGCCATTCCGCGGCATGCGCCGCGGTCGTCAGAATAAACAGGCAAAAAAGCAGCCCGCCAGCCAACCCGCGAAACACCCGCGGGCCGGCCGACGAAACTGCTCTATGCCGTATCGATATCACTCGAACCTTAAGCCGGCTCGACAAACATCCGGCCGCGCATTTCCATATGCAGAGCGTGACAGAACCACTGGCAATAGAACCAGTGAACTCCCGGACGATCAGCGGTAAAGGTGATCGACGATGTCTGCTGCGGACCTATTTCCATCGCCACGCCGTAATTAGCCATGGTGAGGCCGTGCGTCAGATCGTCAATCGAGTCGATGTTGCTGACGATAATGGTCACTTCATCACCCTGTTTTACGGAAAACTTCTCCATGCTGAAGTTAGGCGCAATCGAGAACATATAGACCCGAACTTTATTGCCATCCCGTATCACCTCGGAAGCCGCACCCAGTTCGACACCGTCTTTCTTGGCCTGCTCGCTGGTCTCAGCCCAGAAAGAATCGCCCTTGGTCCAGGTCGAATCCGGGTTGACCACGTCAGCGCGTACGATGATACAGTCATGCGGCTCGGCATAAGTCGGGCCGTCGTGCATCAGTTGCATCTTGTCACCGGTAATATCGATCAACTGTTCGTTCTCCGGCTTGAGGGGGCCGACATTGATGAAGCGATCCTTGGAGAACTTATTGAGGGATATCAGCCATTTGCCGTCGGCCTCCTTGGTTTCACCCATACTGGTATGGTTGTGCCCCGGCTGGTAATGCACGTCGATCTTGTCGAGAATCGGATTGGCGTTCTTGCCATTGTACAAGTCGATGGCTTTCTGAATGTTCCACTTCACCGCCTGGCTATCGAGGAACAGCGTGGTGTAGGCATTGCCCTTGCCATCGAAAGCGGTATGCAACGGACCGAGACCCAGTTCGGGTTCGGCGACCACCGTATCACGCGGCTTGATCTTGTCAGCGAACAGGTCAGGTAATTTACGCACGTCAATTACCGTTACGGTTGGCGACAACTTGCCGTTGAAGACAACGTGTATGCCGTCCGGAGCGGTGTTACAACCGTGCGGGCTGTTGGGCACAGGAATGTAGCGCGTGTACTTCGATCCCTTGCGCCCATCGATAACCGGCACGCCACTGATTTCCTTGAAGTCTCCGGCCTTGACGCCAGCTTCGATCGCCTTGATATCGAATACCACCGCCCAGTCGCGTTCGTTGGCAATCATACCGCTGAGGTTGGTCGCTTCCTCGCTGTTGTAGCAGGTCGAGAAGGCATACAGCCCCTGGTAGTCGGCGTCGCAGTTGTCGAGGTTGCCATTGACCATCACCTGCCAGGCAATCTTCATTTCATCACCGTCTATCGCAGTAAAGATGGCGTGATATTTTTCCGGCTCATCGAGGATGCTGCCGTCATTAGGAATTGGCACTCGATGCTCGCCGTTGGCGAAAACATAGCCGGTACGCGGATATTTTTGTGGCCGCAAGCCATGGATATCGGCGGTATTCGGTATTTCGATCATCTTGTCGCACTTCATGACATCGCAGCGCACCCGGGCTACCCGGGTATTGGCCTTGTCGTTCATGAACAGGTAACGACCGTCATAGGTGCCATCGGTAAACGACATGTGCGGGTGGTGCAAATCGCCGTTGGTCCAGACACCGCCACGTCCACCCGAATCCAGGTACTTTTTAGTTTCGGGTAACATGCCGTCACGCATAATTTTGCGACTTTCGTTGGTCGAACCCCAGCCCGATGCACTACAGCGATTGAATACCGGCACGCGCATCAATTCACGCATCGAGGGCATACCCAGAATGCGCATTTCACCCGCCTGACCACTACTCCAGAAACCGTAGTACTCGTCCAGGTCACCGGGTGCGACTTCAGCCTTGTTTGCGGCGGCATAGGCGGTTTCAGGCGTCATCACCGCGAATCCCGCGACCGCACCCACGCCCGCAAGCGCAGTCAGTTTCATCGAACCGCCCAGCAGGGCGCGCCGGGTCAGACCTTCCGTCTCTGTTTTATCTTTTTCTTCTTTCATATCTACTTTCCTCTTTAAAATGCCCGCTTGGTTACAGGCTGATTATTTAAGCCCAGAATATCGCGAGGGGCGAAACCCTGGTTAAACTCTGTAAAAGCATTGCAATCGAGTAATGCCGCTGGACCTCGGATTCAGCAATCCGTTCAAATTGCAAAATCCTCCAGCCCTTTTTTGCTATAGAGCGCCTCTCGGCGCTCGTGCTTCAATCGTTTCTGGATCAGTACCGGACAGACCTGGTCATCCGAGTAAACCACCTGGCAATGCAGGCAATAAAGGCATTCATTCACATTGATGTTGCCTTCGGGATGGATCGCCTGAACCATGCATTCGTTGGCGCAGCGCTGACAAG
>QNFD01000513.1 GCA_003645435.1 Gammaproteobacteria bacterium
GCTACAACCGCTCGCCTATGCACGTGGCCTCGCGCGGGCCGCGCAAGGCGCGGGTGTGAGCCTGCACGGACTGTCTCCCGCCACCCGCATCGATCGCAGCGCGGACGGATGGAAGATTGCAACCCCGTCGGGAAATGTGACCGCGAAACAGGTCTTGATCTGTACCAACGCGTACACGAACAAACTCTGGTCGCGCCTGAGCCGCAGCCTGATTCCCGTGACGAGCTTCATGATCGCTACCGAGCCGCTCTCGGATGAGTTGCGATCTCGCATCCTGCCAAAGGGACACGTCTCTGGCGACACGCGCCGCCTGCTCAGATACTTCTGCGTGACTCCCGAGGGCCGACTTGCCCTGGGCGGGCGGGGACACATCCGCGAGAGTGACCGCCGCGAACTCTACGCACACATCGTGGATTCGATGCACATGCTGTATCCGGAGACTGCCAATACGAGATTGGATCATTTCTGGTGCGGTCGAGTAGCCCTGACGCTGGATCACCTGCCGAAGATCTACGAATTGGGACCCGGCATGTGGAGCGGCGGCGGCTACAACGGGCGCGGTGTCGCGATGGCGACCGCGATGGGCCAATTGCTGGCCCGGTGCGCAGGAGGAGAAGCTAGCGACAGCCTCCCGCTGCCACCGACGAAACCCCGGCCTCTGCCGTTTCACAGCCTGCGCGCTCCGGCAATCGGCGTAGCCGTCGGTTGGAAACGACTACTCGACGCCTGGGAAGTGCGCCGACGCTAGGAACGGCTGTGTGCACGCCAAACAAGCGGCGCGCACACAGCTGCACGCAATCAATCTTCGCGGTTTTCCGCCCAGACTTTCGCGACCGCTGGACGCGCCTCGACGAGATCTACGAGTTTTGCGACGCGCGGGTTATTGGCAAACAACTGCTTGTCGTCCGGATGCCACTTCGCAAGCATCCAAAGATAGACGTCGGCCGCACTATAGGTTTCCCCGAGTAGATAGGGTCCGGGATTCAGGGCGTCGTCCACGAGTGCAAAGTGGCGGTCCATCGCCACCCGTGCAGCGGCTTCGATCCCGGCGGTACCCGCGGCATCAGTCGTCATTCGATCCGCGTAATAGAGACGCTGATCGGCGCTGTAGAGTGTAGCCGCCATGAATACGAGCCAACGCTGGAAGCGCGCACTCTCCGAGCTGCCCGCCGGCGGTGCGAGCTTCGCCTCGGGGTGACGGTCGCAAATGTGCAGCACCATCGCCGCAGACTCGGTCATGACGGTACCGTCGGGAAGAATCAACGCGGGAATCTGACCCGTTGGATTCACGGCCAGAAACTCCGCACTCCGATTTTCCTCTTTTTCCAGATCGACCGCGATCTTCTCGTACTCGGTGCCGATCTCCTCGAAGAGCACCTCCGCAGCCATGGAGCCCATCGATTTCGCCCAGAAGAGTTTGTACATGGGGGGTTCCTCCTTTGCGTGATCTCGCCCGGAGCCATTGTATGGATGCGATCACACGAGGTCCAGAACCATCGTGGCGCAGCGTGTGTTCCCGGAGATATAATCACTCCCCGCGTGAATTCGCGCTCCCACGTGGAAAATGGACACCCAGGAGTCGGACCGGATGCGTTTAGCCGGGCCAGAATCGAAAACTGAAAGAAAACCAAGGGAAGGGAACACTCAATGAGCCAGGCGTCAATCCGCATGAATGCTTCGGACCTCGATCGGCCGACCGATGGGCCGGCACCCGCAGAAGACGCGTGCGAAGGAGATCCGATCGAGACCAGCCACGTCTACTACGACAAAGACGGCGTGAGCGCTGGGGTATGGGTCTGCACGACGGGCAAGACCCTCAGCAACGACTACTCGTGTGACGAGTTTTGCACGATCATCAGCGGCAAGGTCGGCGTCGTGAACAACGACGACAACTCAGAAGAGGTCTACACCGCAGGCGACAGCTTCTTCGTGCCGAAGGGGGCCAACACCACATGGGTGATCTACGAAACAGTTTCGAAGTTCTGGATGATCACCGACCGGTGACGCCGCGTCGGCTCGTCGCAGATCGCCGGAGGCTCGCGATCGCGATGATCGCGGTTCTATGCGTAGCAGGGTGTCAGACTTCGGCCCTCGGGCGCCGCCAGTTCAAGATGATGTCGGAAGCGGAAATGTCCCAGATGGGCACCGCGGCGTTTACCGAAATCTCGAAACAATCACCTCCCTCGCGCGATGCTCGCGAAAACGCGATGGTCACCTGTGTCGCGAGTGCGCTCACGCAGAGCCTGGTCGGTTCGAGTTCGAACACACGCTGGGAAGTCCGAGTGTTTGCAGACAAGACTCCGAATGCGTTCGCGCTGCCGGGAGGTAAGATCGGCGTGAACACGGGACTTCTGCAGGTGGCGAAAACGCAGGGCCAGCTCGCCGCAGTGATCGCCCACGAGATCGTACATGTGATGGAAGGCCACGCGAACGAGCGCGTATCGGCCGAGTTCGCTTCTCAGACGGCCTTGCAAGCGGTGTCCGTGGTTGCCGACGCATCGAACCCGATGTACGGCCAGATGGTCGGGCTGCTCGGTGCAGGTGTTCAGGTGGGCGTGATGCTTCCCTTCGGTCGCAAGCAAGAACGCGAAGCCGACTTGCTCGGCCTGGATCTCATGGCGACAGCGGGCTTCGACCCGCGCGAGAGCATTGCGCTCTGGCACAACATGTCGAAAGCCGGTGGCGGCCA
>QNFD01000514.1 GCA_003645435.1 Gammaproteobacteria bacterium
CGAGCCCAGCAGTAGCCGACGAAACGTTCGGCAGCCAGGTTTAGTTTGAGCGATTTTTCCAGCTCACCAATGTTCCCGGAGGCGATCAGTACCTCGGCCAGAGCGTCGTAGGCGGGGAACAGGTCAGGTTCGATCGTCAAGGCCGCCTGTAGATCCTGGAGGGCCTTTTTGTGCTGACCACTGCGGGCCATCAACGCGCCACGCTCGAAGAGGAAGATCGCATTGCGTTGGTCTTCGGGGACTTTCGAGAGTAACTCCATGGCCTGCTTTTCTTCACCATCCTGGGCTGCCAGCCAGGCCTGACGGAATTCCGAACCTGCGGTCAGGTAACGCTCCGCCAGTTCGGGGGGCATGGTGGCCAACAGCAGTTCCATTCGAGTCTCCTCGTCGAGATCCATATTCTCGCCGGTGACAGCTGGGCCTGCAGCAGTTGTACAGCCACTGTTGCAGCCAGCGTGGACTGCCGGGCCATCATCAACCTCAGCGACCTCCGGTGGCAGTTCGCCGCGATCCAGAGAGGCAAGGGCTAGCTCCGCGCGCTCGCGCAGCTCGGGCGAGCGCGCCAGCTCAATGGAGAGTTGGTAGTCTTCACGAGCCCGCAGCAGGTTACCCGATTTCTGTGCCCAGGCACCCTCTTCGAGGTTGATGGTTGCCAGGGCGTCACCAGCTTCATTTTCCCATGCGGCAATTTCAGTTTGGAGGTTCTCGTCAAGTTCGTCTCGATCAACTCTTTTCGCTATGCTCAATAATCCTGCCCAATCCTGTCGGGCGTGGAGTTGACGCATTTCTTCAACAGGGTCTTTCTTGGCGAACATTTTCTTTAAAAAACTCATGGTTTATTGCCTTTTAGTTGATTGTTATTCGATCGGGTGATTGAACCTCTTCACAGCAAAAGTGTCAACCTTTGATGAAGACAATATTGAATTGACTCATTGAGGCCATCACTGCATTTCTTGCCAGCAGGCAGAAGATAGGGTATAAGCCGGTATCACACTAATCCTAGAAACCGCAGCTGGGATAATACTTACCAACAGGATTTTAATCATGAGCGAAGATACCAAAAAAATCATCTACTCGATGATCGGCGTCAACAAGAACTACAATAACAAACCGGTCATCAAGGACATTTCTCTTTCCTACTTCTACGGCGCCAAAATCGGTGTGCTCGGCCTCAATGGTTCCGGTAAATCGACCCTGCTCAAAATCATGGCTGGAGTCGATACTGAGTTCAACGGCGAGACGCTTCTCTCCGATGGCTACAGCGTCGGCTTTCTGGAGCAGGAGCCACTGGTTGATTGCGACAAGACAGTACGTGAAGTTGTTGAAGAGGGTGTCCAGGAGACTGTTGATCTGCTCAAGGAATTCGAGGAGATTAACACCGCCTTTGCTGATCCCGATGCCGATATGGAGAAACTCTGCGATCGCCAGGCTGTAGTACAGGACAAGCTCGACGCCCTCGATGCCTGGGAACTTGACTCACGCCTCGATCTGGCTATGGATGCTTTACGCTGTCCGCCCGCCGATACCAAGGTCTCCGTACTCTCCGGGGGCGAGAAACGCCGCGTTGCCCTGTGCCGCCTGTTGCTGCAAACACCCGACATTCTGTTGCTCGATGAGCCGACCAACCATCTTGACGCCGAGACCGTCGGCTGGCTTGAGCAGCACTTGCAGCGCTACCAGGGCACTGTCATTGCGGTTACCCATGATCGCTATTTCCTCGACAACGTTGCCGGCTGGATTCTTGAACTCGACCGTGGCCATGGCATCCCCTGGAAGGGCAATTACACAAGTTGGCTGGAGCAGAAGCAAGAGCGACTGCGCAAAGAGGATAAGACCGAAAGCAAGCGACAGAAGACTCTGCAGCGCGAACTCGAGTGGATTCGCATGTCTCCCAAGGCGCGCCACGCCAAGGGTCAGGCCCGCATCAATTCTTACGAGAAGCTGCTCGGCCAGGAAGCCGCCGAACGTGAGAACGACATGGAAATCTATATTCCGCCAGGTCCACGGCTCGGTGACATTGTCGTCGAAGCGCAAGATGTCTCCAAGGCCTATGGCGACAATCTGCTCTACGAGAATATGAATTTCATGCTGCCGCCCGGTGGCATTGTTGGTGTCGTTGGTCCCAACGGTGCGGGCAAGACGACCCTGTTCCGCATGATCACCGGCCAGGAACAGCCTGATTCCGGCAGCTTCAAGACCGGCGACACGGTCAAGCTTGCCTATGTTGACCAGGATCGTTCGCTCGATGGCGACAAGACCATCTTTGAGGAGGTCACCGGCGGCCAGGAGCAGATGATGCTTGGCAGCAAGCTGGTCAACTCGCGCGGCTACGTGGCTCGCTTCAACTTCTCCGGCGGCGACCAGCAGAAGAAGGTCGGTGTGCTCTCAGGCGGCGAGCGCAATCGTGTGCATCTCGCCAAGATCATGCGTGAGGAATCGAACGTCCTGCTGCTTGACGAACCGACCAATGACCTCGATGTCAACACCCTGCGAGCCCTCGAGGAGGCGCTAGAGAACTTCGGCGGCTGCGTCGTGGTCATCAGTCATGATCGCTGGTTTCTCGATCGAATCGCCACCCATATCCTCGCTTTTGAGGGGGACAGCCAGACGGTCTGGTATGAGGGGAACTACTCGGAGTACGAAGAGGATCGCAAAAAACGTCTTGGCAAGGAGGCCGATCAGCCACA
>QNFD01000515.1 GCA_003645435.1 Gammaproteobacteria bacterium
CTCACCACCCTGTACAGCCAGAGCCTGCGAACAAAGGGAAAACAGGGAAGGGTAATTGGGCAGATGTTTTGGCTCAAACAGATGCCTATGTAGGTAGGCTTCTCGATACTGTTGACGAACTGGGAATTAAGGATAATACCATTTTCATCTTCTCTGCTGATAATGGCCCTGAAGGTGTTCAGCCTCATCAGGGCTTTGCCGGCCACTGGCGTGGTAGCTATTTTACAGGGCTTGAAGGCTCACTCCGTGTTCCTTTTTTAATCCGCTGGCCTGGGAAAATACCAGCAAAAAGTATTTCTAATGACATTGTTCATGAGATGGATTTATTTACTACAGTCGCAACATTTTCGGGTGGTAAAGTGCCTACTGACCGCATCATCGACGGCGTTGACCAAAGTGATTTTTTCATGGGCAAGCAAGAAAAATCTGATAGAGAATCTGTTGTGGTCTATGTTGGTAATGATATCTTCGGCGTAAAATGGAGAGACTGGAAACTGATGTTCAAAGAAGTCAATTCAATCGTAGCAGACCCTTTGAGAACTTATGGTCTTCCACTTGTTTACAACTTGCTTCTTGACCCAAAAGAAGAATACCCTGCGCAATATGCCGCAGAAAATTTATGGATTCGTTTTCCAGCAGGCCAAGTACTTGTAGATCACGCCGAGTCTCTTAAAAAAGAGCCACCAATACCCCCAGGAACACTCGACCCCTATCATCCAAATAAATAGGCTGAGAAGTCTAAAATCCCATAAAAACGAGAGTCAGCATGACAGTACAGAGTAAACGTTATATGGCACTAATGATGGCCTGTGCGCTATCTTATTCCTCCAGTCTACTGGCCCAGGACAAGCCTAATATTGTCTTGATCTTGATGGACAACTTTGGATACGGAGAACTTGGTGTCTATGGTGGAGGCATTCTTCGCGGAGCACCGACACCGCGTATCGACCAGCTGGCAGCAGAGGGCATGCAGCTGCTCAATTTCAATGTTGAAGCACAATGCACACCAAGCCGTGCTGCACTGATGACGGGTCGTTATGCCATACGCACTGGTAACTCGTCTGTACCGCTGGATATCGAGTTCTACGGTCTGACGCAGTGGGAACAAACAATGCCTGAGATGCTATCTGAGGCAGGATATGTGACGGGCATGTTTGGCAAATGGCACCTTGGTGACAGGCAGGGACGTTTCCCCACAGATCAGGGCTTTGACGAGTGGTACGGGGTTCCGAACTCGACGGATGAGGGTTTTTGGAATGTAAAAGATAACCCACGTTTCCGTCGTGATGCTCACCCGCTAACCCAGAAGGTCTACAGTATCTGGGAGGGTCGCAAAGGTGAACCAGCCACGGTGGTTCGTCCGTATGACATGAAAGAACGCAAGTTGATTGATGGTGAATTGACCGATCGCTCTATCGACTTCATGAAACGACAGTCAAAGGGAAACAAACCCTTCTTCCTCTATATTCCATATACGCAGACTCACTTGCCTGTCGATCCGCACCCCGATTTCAGGGGCAAGACGGGAAATGGCCCCTTTGCAGATGTTCTCGCTCAGTTGGATGTCTATGTAGGCGAGCTGTTAGATGCGGTTGACGATCTCGGGATCAGAGACAACACCATCTTTATCTTCACATCTGATAACGGCCCCGAGGCGATCGTTCCCTACCATGGTTCAGCCGGACCCTGGAGTGGTACCTACTTCACTGGAAGAGAAGGCTCTCTAAGAGTTCCATTCATTATTCGTTGGCCCAACAAAGTGCCGGCTGGCGCGGTGAGTAACGAAATTGTTCATCAAATGGATTTGTTCCCCACGATCGCAAAGCTGGCCGGAGGTAAAGTACCAACTGATCGTATCATTGATGGGGTGGACCAAACTGATTTCTTTCTGGGTAAGCAGGAAAAATCTGATCGCGAGGGATTTGTCGTTTATGTTGGCAGTGAGATATACGGCGTAAAGTGGCGCAACTGGAAAATGATGTTCAAGGATATGGAACATGCTATTAACGACCCGATAGAAAAGTATGGTATGCCTCTGTTTATCGACCTTCATACAGATATGAAAGAAGAATATCCGATGGATGATCTCAGGTGGATCGAGAATGCCTGGGTGCGCTGGCCCACGGGGCAGATACTTACAGACCACCTGGAATCGCTAAAGGAAGAGCCGCCGGTGCCACCTGGTGCGCTGGATCCTTATACTCCAGTTAGGCACTGAGGCACCTCTGGTCTGCCATTACTTGTCAACAGGCGCAAATTTCCAAAGTTGCTTGCGAAACATCCAGGCCATCATTGTTCTGCTGGTTTCGGGGAGGCTGCGTAACGCTTGCCAGCCCATTCGGGTTTCGCGCATAGGCAGTGAATAGAGCTGCCCGTTCGCCATACTGTTGATGGTATAGCGGGCAATATCTTTTGATGAATAGGCTGAAGCCTCGCTGTCTGCTTTGGCGCGTGCGCGCATCTTGTCGTCGCCATCGGAGGAGCTATCTGCCGTGCCCTTGTTAGCATCGAGCAGGCCCGACTTGAAAAACTCTGCACAGGACACAGTGACCCGAATATCATCTGGCGAAAGTTCTGCCCGCAGGGTTTCGGAAAGGGCAATTACACCGGCTTTTGCAACATTGTAGTTGGCCATGCCGGGGGCGCAGTAAAGCCCCGCGGCCGATGCCACGTTTACGATATGA
>QNFD01000516.1 GCA_003645435.1 Gammaproteobacteria bacterium
CGCCTCGACAAGGATAATTTTGCCGGCGGCGGTATGCGTCTTTCAATTGAAAAGGCTGTAGCTGCGCTTACAGGTGATATCGGTAATAAACTCGATATGAATGCAGAAACGGCGGCAATTGGTATTTGCGAAGTGGTCGATGAAAACATGGCGAATGCTGCCCGCGTACACGCGGTCGAAAGCGGCAAAGAACTGGCCGACTTCACCATGATCGCATTCGGCGGCGCCGCGCCACTGCACGCCAGCCGCCTCTGTGAAAAACTCAATATCGACGCCGTGTTGATACCGCCCGGTGCCGGTGTTGGTTCGGCGATCGGATTCCTGCGGGCGCCATTCGGCTTCGAAGCGGTACGCGGCGCATATTTGAAATTAAGCCAGTTCGACCCTGACTGGACTAATGAATTGATCAGCGAACTCGGTGCCGAGGCGGAAAAATTTGCGCGTGCGGGTACACCCGATGGTGAGCTCAAACGTGAAATCAAGGCTTATATGCGTTATGCCGGACAGGGCTGGGAAATTGTTGTCAGACTACCGAACCGAGAGTTTGGGGCGAATGACAGCAAGGAGATACGGCGCCTTTTCGAGGACGAATATATTCGTTTGTTTGGCCGAGCGCTGGATGGCCTGGATATAGAAATCATGAACTGGTCGGTGCAGGCAAGTTCTCCACTCGCTGATGTGTTGCCGGTTGCCAGCCTGTCCGCAACATCGCCGGTTAAGTCCGAATCGACACGTTGTATTTTTGACGCAAAACAACAAACCATGGTCGAGGCAGGCCTGTTCGATCGAGACCTGCTGGTCGCCGGTGACCTGGTAAGCGGTCCCGCGATTATCGTCGAAAACGAAACCACGACGATTGTCACCTCCGCATTTGAGGCGATTATGCAAAACGATCGCTGCTTATTGCTACAACGAAAAAAGGAAGGAGGCTGAACAAATGGCGACGGGACTTTCGAGTGTACACATGCAGGTAATGTGGAACCGGCTCATCTCGGTGGTTGAAGAGCAGGCCCTGACCCTGTTGCGCACTGCGTTTTCTACCTCGGTGCGCGAAGCTGGGGACCTCTCTGCCGGTGTGTTTGACGAAAACGGCCACATGATTGCGCAGGCGGTTACCGGCACGCCCGGGCATGTGAATGCGATGGCTGAAGCAGTGGGGCATTTTATTGAAGATATCGGTATCGATAATATTTTCGAGGACGATTCCTATATCACCAACGATCCCTGGAAGGGTACCGGTCATTTGCATGATTTCACCTTCGTTAACCCTTCTTTTAGAAATGGCAAGCTGGTTGGCTATTTTGCCTGTACTGCACATGTCGTCGATGTCGGCGGCCGCGGTTTCGGCCCGGACGCGAACGAGGTTTACGAAGAAGGAATCTACATACCTATCATGAAATTTGCCGAGTGCGGTGAAGTGGATAAACGTCTGATCAATATCCTGCGCCACAACGTTCGCGAAGCCGACCAGGTTATTGGTGATCTCTACTCGTTATCGTCCTGTAACGAGATAGGCCACCGGCGTCTGATGGAGATGATGGACGAATTCGGTCTCGACAATTTAAACAAGCTACGTGAATTTATTTTTAGCAATAGCCTGCGCGCGACGCTGGAACAAATAAAGGACTTGCCAGAGGGTTCATATCACAACGAACTCACTGCCGATGGTTACGATGGTCCAGTACATATAAAGGTTCGACTGGATGTTTCGGAGGGGCAGGTGCTTGCCGATTTTGAAGGTACTTCTGGATTGAGCGCCAAGGGCATCAACGTACCCCTGGTTTACACCACGGCTTACGCCTGCTATGCGCTTAAGTGTACGCTGGCACCCTCGATTCCAAATAATCACGCCTCGCTGGAGCCGTTCAAGGTGACAGCGCCGGTCAATTGCATACTCAATGCAGTTCATCCTGCACCGGTGGCGATTCGTCATGTGCTCGGACAATTTTTACCCGATGTTGTGCTCGGGGCCCTGCACAAGATGCTGCCCGATACCGTGCCCGCGGAGGGCTCGAGCGCATTATGGAATGTGCAACTCGGAGCCGTACCATTTGAAGGCGCCGAAGCTGCAGCGGGAGAAACCTTGCGCCAGTCGCAAATTTTGATGTTCAACTCAGGTGGAACCGGTGCGCGCCCCAGTCTCGATGGCCTATCAGCCACCGCCTTTCCATCGGGCGTACATACCATGTCTTCGGAAGTCACCGAGCATGTCGGACCGATCACGATATGGCGCAAGGAATTGCGCGAAGGTTCGGGTGGTGCAGGCAGGCAACGTGGCGGGCTTGGTCAGGTAATTGAAATCTCGGCCAATCCCGGGCACAGGATATATATTAATGCGATGTTCGACCGCTGTGATAATCCGGCGCGAGGTCGTGATAGTGGTGCGTCGGGCTCAGCCGGCAGCGTTAGCCTCGACGACGGCACTGCGATGCGATCCAAGGGTAAACAGTGGATACCCGATGGCAGGCGCCTGGTCCTGAACCTGCCCGGTGGCGGTGGTTATGGAAAACCGCGGAGTCGTGATAAAGCCCTGGTGCGGCAGGATGTTGAACGTGGCTACATCAGCGAGCAAGCGGCAAAACAGGACTACGCTTGCGAGTTCAAGGAATAGGAAGAGTCAGGCCACGCTTCCAAAAGACTTGTCTATGGTGCCCGGGGGTATTTCCAGACCAGCCAGTTTGCA
>QNFD01000517.1 GCA_003645435.1 Gammaproteobacteria bacterium
ACTTCAAACACATGAGTCCCGATGTCATGGCACAGATCGGCACGCTTTGGGATCCGGGTCATAACTACATCGTGCCGTTTATGTGGGGAACCCACGGGGTTACCTATAACAGGGAACTGGTACTGGAGACTTATCCAGAAGCCCCGATTGGTTCGATGGATATGGTTTTTGACCCCAGGCACATGAAAGAGCTGGCCAGGTGCGGTGTTTCATTTCTGGACTCACCGACGGATATTATCCCGATGGCGATGGCTTATCTCGGTCTTGATCCCAACTCGACCAACAAGGCCGATTATCAGAAGGCCGAGGGCATGCTGAAAAAGATTCGCCCTTACATCAAAACCTTCGACAACTTCGCCTGGCAGCGCATGTCGCAGCGTGAGTTTTGCGTAGCGGTAACCTGGGGACCCGATGGTCTGCAGGCAATGTCACAGGCGGAAGAAGCCAACACCGGAGTAGTCCTCGATTTCTTTTTACCGCCCGCGCCCATGTTCTGGGTAGATAGTTGGGTTATTCCTGGTGACGCGAAGAATGTAGAAAACGCGCACCTGTTCATGAACTACATGATGCGTCCGGAGGTGGCGTCAAACGATAGCAACTACAGTTGGTACGCCACTGCGAATAAAACCGCGATACCGATGATCGATGAGGCCATAACCAGCAGCCCTGCTGTCTACCCGACTGCGGCACAGATTGGAACCATGTGGACAACGGCAGTAATACCGCCCAAAATTGAGCGCGTACGCACCCGCACCTGGACCAACTTCAAGGCCGCCAACTAGGCTTGCAGAATACACCGGGGTGTTTCATCATTCCGGTGCACTGTAAAACACGCAAAGAATACAAATATGGAAAAATCAAACGAGAACGGTGGCCGAGAGCCCGTCGACCACGCTATCACGCGGGATTCTGTCTATGGTATGCGCGTCGAGAGGACACACTCCGGCGTTTTAAGTTTTCTGCGAACAAAGTATAGCCAGGACCTGGCTGGCATCGACATCGCCATCACCGGCATTCCCTATGATCTTGCGGTGTCGAATCGACCCGGATCACGTTTTGGGCCGCGCGGCGTCCGCGCAGCTTCATCGATGTTGGCCTGGGGCCCGCTATGGCCCTGGCAACACGATCCGCTGCAACGACAGGCGGTGGTCGACTACGGTGACTGCGATATTGACCACGGTCATCCAGACAAAATTCCCGATCAAATCGAATCTCATATCGACGCAATCCTGGAAACCGGCACATCCACAATTTCCATTGGTGGCGATCACTCCATTACCCTGCCGATCATGAAGGCCTACGCGAAGCGGCATGGTCCCATCGCGATGGTCCATTTCGACGCCCACTCCGATACCTGGGATGAAGAAAGCAAACGTATTGACCACGGCACCATGTTCTACCACGCCGTCAAGGAAGGCATTATCGACCCCGAGCACTCCGTCTCAATCGGCATTCGCACCTCCAATCCTGAACCCATGGGCATCCGCTGGCTGGATGCAAACTGGGTGCACGACAACGGAGCGCAGGCAGCCATAGAAGAAACCCGCAAGATTGTCGGGAATCGTCCGGCCTACCTGACCTTTGACATCGATTGCCTCGATCCCGCCTTTGCGCCGGGAACGGGAACGCCGGTGGCCGGCGGCCTGACCACGATTCAGGCCCGCACTATCCTCGGCGGTCTGGATGGTATCGATTTCAAGGGCATGGACCTGGTTGAGGTCGCACCCCAGTATGATGTCAGCGAGATAACGGCACTGGCTGGCGCGACGCTGATTCTGGATTACCTGCAGATGCGAACATTAAACCTGCCTGATAAAGCCTGATTTGCGTCCTCGAGTACAAACCGTGGGCTCAGGAACATGGTGATTTATGTCAAGAAAAGGGTACTGTCAACTTAAAGGCCAATCGGTCAGGCTGATGGTATGAATAATATCAATCGGCTGTACCACGGATATCGCTTTCCTACCGATACCATCAGCCATTCGGTCTCGGTGAGCGACGATCGGTATCAACAGCGAAATTGATATGCTCACACAATGAGTTGAGAATTTCTCTTCTCTCAGCCCTGTTTTCTTTTTTCTTATAACCTTCAAACACGGAAACCTGATTACAATTTAGTCGTCTAGAGATGACAGCCACCGGGTTAAACTTAATGCAACAGATTTAGATGCATCATTTATCGCCATCACGCCTCCGTTTACATCGAGAGTCTTCGAGTCGATTTTGGAGTCAAATTCGTTCGTTGCAACAACTTTTCTACTTTTTGATTCTATCAAATAAAATCTAATTCTCACTCTACCTTCTGAACTTCCATCGGAATTAACATGATGATAAAAATCCAATAATGTACTTTCCAGCAATAGGTCAGCTTTGCCTCTCGAATAGGATGGCAATACCGATGTAAATACCGAGCTTTTATTGATACAAGAAAGAAACAGGCTGGCGAGCATCTTGTTTGGTGTATCACGCCATTTGCTACTTGCATACGGGTTTCGAACAAATTCTTTTTCCTGGTAGAGAATATTTCGGCTCATTATAGCTGCGATACTTTTGGGTCTTGAAATCTTGAGCACCTTTGAAGATTCAGAGTTTTTCCCTGAAGGTATTTCTACTCCGCATGAAATATTAATCATATATGAATCGACTGCAGGAACAGTATTTATTGCACAGCCTGGAG
>QNFD01000518.1 GCA_003645435.1 Gammaproteobacteria bacterium
ACGTCCGTCAGTGACAGCGCTTCAGACTCGGCGTCGAAGGAGCGGGTCAGGTTCAAGTCAGCCTCCCGTGATTAGGGTGATAACTATGCTCGATTTCGGCTGACTTTCTCGCGCAAGCGGCGTCGAATAAGGTATCGAAATAGCCAAGAAATTTACTTATATCGCATCCAAAAAGGCGAGCTACCCATTTGTTTTTATCTTTCCGAAAGGATACCCCAACAACACCAGATGTATTATTGCTGTTTAGCTTTTGATTTTCTTGGTTTTCGCGGTGCGTAACCTCGCGCAGATTTTCCAAGCGGTTATCATCCTTCACGCCGTTGATGTGGTCGATTTCATTTGAAGGCCAAACGCCGTATTCGTGCAACCAAATCAACCGATGAACTTGATAATTAAGGTTGTTGACACCGACGCGCAGATAACCCGTGTTGATCTTGGAGTTTGCTATATCTCCAGCATTAACACGGCCTCGGCTAATGCGCCAGATCAGATCCTTGCCATCATAGTCAAATAGCTCGCGAACCTGATCTGCCGTCAAATTGCTTTTTACTTTCATTTCTTCGCGGCTTTCTTTTTCGCGGGTGCTTTAACCCATGCTGCAAACCCAGCTTCAACCAGGTTCTTTTCCGACTTGTCATCGAGCGTAATCTGATCGCCCGGTGAAGCCGCGAATGATTCGCCATTCGGGTCAGTACCCGCAAGGCTCACAATCATCTTGATCATTTGAATTCCCCAATAAAAAAGGGCGAGGAAATCCCCGCCCTTCGTTGGTTTGCGCGTCCTTGCGCTTGTGGGTTTACTACGCTTGGGTCAGGTTCTTGACAGCGTTGGTATCAACCAAATCACCGTCAATTCGCTCAAACATGCGATAGCCGATCTGACCAGTACCCGCATACAACTCGATCAGCACTTGCGCTTGACGCGCACCACGCTCAACCAGGTAGTAGTGGGAAAGATCACCGAACGATACCGAGTCCTTGCCGGTAGTCATGGCAGGCATCGCAGTGGAGGCGATAACCGGCTTGCCCAACAGCATGTCAGGCTGACCGGCTTGCAGACCAGGCTGCCAGATAAACTGACCGTTCGAGTCAACCAGCTTACGGATAGACGCAAGTGTCGCATCCGCCATCGAGAAAATTGCATTCCTGCGATAAGGACGTGACAACGAGTGGTACAGATCGATCAGCTCGGCGGCAGTGATAGCTGCCACGGCTGCTGCCGTTTTACCGGTAGTCGCTGCAGTGTTAAACCCGTTCGGCTGGCCGGAGTTGGTCCCTGCAACAATTGCAGTTTCCTCGGCCAGTCCAAAGGCTTTACCGAAGTTCCGCGCCAGGTATCCCATCAGGTCAAAAACCGAGTCCATAACCAGCTCCTCGGAAACCTTGATGATGCGGGTCAGCTTGTGAGCCGAAAGAGAAACCTTACCGAAAGCAGCATCGCTCTCGTTGTAGGCCGCTTCCTCAACCGTCCAGGCTGCCGAACCAAGCGTTGATTCGATTGGAAAGTCACGATCTGAACCAACCTGCATGACGGTGATGTATTGGCGAAACTCGTTCCAGTCCTGCAAATACTCAACCAACTGGGTATCCAGTTCGGTCGGGGTAATATTCCCGCCTTCGGTAGCAGTACCGACCTCCAGGGCATTCAGGATCTTCATATCCTCGGGACCGACGTTGTTTTTACCAACGCGGCACAGATTGATGAAAGCCTGTTTGTACTCAGGGGCAGCGCGGCCTGTCTTTTCGCGGCCACCACCGATATCGGTAATAACAGGGGCATCAATAACCGCGTTGATCTCGCCTTCCAGTTCCGTCTGTTTTACGAGTCGGTCAATCTGGTTCTTGATTTCAACTTGCTCGGTATCCATCGACTGATACTGCGCTTCGATATCCTCGGTCCACTTATCGCCGGGGTTCCCATCGATCAGAGCTTTCATCTGATCGACAATTTGGCCGCGCTTTTGGCGCAACTCGATTAACTTCTTCATAGTGTTTACTCCACTAATTCGAGCCATGTTTCAGGCATAAAAAAACCGCGTCTAGCGCGGCGGTTCAGGTTTCGACCTTTGACCTCAAGCCATTCCAGCTTGAGCGTCTTCGGTCTGAATTTCGGTGTATCGACGCCTTGCGGCCTCATTGGTCACAGCCACCGGGGGGGCAGGATCTTCTGTGACTTCGGGATCACCGGTGACAATCTCGCTTTCAGCTTTCGCCTTGGCCTTTACAAAGATGCGCATCAGGTCTTCAAACGACATCTTGTTGCTGATTTCGATATCGGCGCAATTTGTTATTTCTTCACCGTCTTCCTCGTAAGGTATGGCAATGCCCGCATCAATCGCCTGCTGCGCTGAAAACCATTTTGTGCCGTTCATCATCTCCGCAAAATCCAGATCCGAATCCGGCATTGCCTCGTTATAGACAGCAAGCAAAGAGTCTTTAACGGTTCGCAGAGCTTCAGCAGTTCGAATCATTTCCGCCTCATCACCCATCGCTATCGTCTTCGGGTTGTGAATCATAATTGACGAGTTAATCCGAACCATTGGCAAAGTGTCGCCGGCATAAGCTATGACGCTTGCAATGCTCGCTGCGACTGCGCCAATGATGACGCTCACGCTACCCTTAGAGTAATCCTTGATGGCGGTATAAATACCCTGCCCCTGGAATACTTCCCCGCCGGG
>QNFD01000519.1 GCA_003645435.1 Gammaproteobacteria bacterium
TGCAGGGTTTCAATTAGCTGATTCAGGAACTCCGGCACCAGGCTCAGCAAGACGATGCGATAGGGTTTTGTCGCACACTAATCGCAGAGCTTGACTACGCCGACTGGCTCGAAGAAACCAGTACTTCGAGCAAACAGGCGGAGGCGGCAATGGAGAACGTCATGGAGTTGATTAGCTGGATTGGGAATTTGCAAAAGGATCGTGACGACAAAACTCTGGACGCGGTTGTATCCCATTTATCACTGATGTCGATACTCGAAAATAATGCCGACCAGGAGCAACAGGACGCGGTGCAGTTGATGACAATTCATGCCGCCAAAGGCCTCGAATTTGATCATGTTTACCTGGTAGGTTTCGAAGAAGACAGCCTGCCGCATCACCAGTCACAGGACCCCGAAAGCATCGAAGAAGAGCGACGCCTGGCCTATGTGGGCATCACGCGGGCCGCTAGCAGCCTGACTTTAAGTTATGCCAAAACACGGCAGAAATTCGGTGACATGCTGCAATGCGAGGCCAGTCGATTCCTGTACGAGCTACCTGAAGAGGACCTGGAAGGCGCTGAGCACACCCTGAGCAAACTATCGGATAGTGAAAAACACCAGCGCGGTCTCGATACCTTCGCCAGTTTGAAAGCACTGCTCGATCAAGGGGTCAGTGTCGATTGATTTCGAAGAAATCAATCGACACTGACCCCTTGATCGCTAGTGGGCGAGTATCTGGCTCAGGAAGAGCTGGGTGCGTTCGTGCTGTGGATTATCAAAGAATTCATGTGGCTCGTTTTCTTCGATAACTTCGCCGCCATCCATGAATATGACACGGTTGGCAACGGTCTTGGCAAATCCCATTTCGTGGGTGACACAGAGCATGGTCATGCCCTCCCCAGCCAGTTCGATCATAACATCGAGCACTTCTTTGATCATTTCCGGATCCAGTGCCGAGGTTGGCTCATCGAACAGCATTATCCTGGGGCTCATGCACAGCGAACGCGCGATGGCAACGCGTTGTTGCTGACCGCCGGATAATTGCCCGGGGAATTTATCTGCCTGTTCGGGAATTTTCACCCTTTCCAGGTACTTCATGGCGATCTCTTCGGCTTCCTTGCGCGGCGTCTGTTTCACCCATATCGGCGCCAACGCACAATTCTCCAGTACAGTCAGGTGCGGAAACAGGTTGAAATGCTGAAATACCATGCCGACCTCGCGGCGAACCGCATCGATATTTTTCAGGTCGTTGGTGAGCTCGACATCGTCGACGATAATGTCTCCCTGCTGGTGTTCTTCAAGCCGATTAATACAGCGAATCAGGGTCGATTTACCCGATCCCGAGGGACCACAGATGACGATTCTTTCACCCCGGTTTACTTCGAGATTGATATTCTTGAGGACATGGAAGGCACCGTACCATTTATGCATCTCTCTGATCTTGATGACGACTTCATCCGATACTTCGAGCTTTGCGGCTTCTGGCTGACTACTCATAATTACAAATCCGGGTTAACTTTTAATGTCCAGTATGGAGTTTCCTTTCTAGATAAAGCGAATATCGCGCCATCGAGAAGCAGGATACAAAGAAAAAGAGGGCGACAAATACATAAATTTCCGTCGACAGTCCCTGCCACTTGGTGTCGGCCAGCGATGCGCGCCCCATGCCGAGTGGATCGAACAGGCCGATAATAATGACCAGCGTAGTATCTTTATACAGGCCGATAAAGGTATTCACGATCCCCGGGATCGAAATCTTTAATGCCTGCGGTAAGATGATTAGTCGCATCGACGGCCAGTATTTCAGCCCCATCGCATCGGCGGCTTCGGTTTGTCCCTTGGGTATCGCCTGCAGGCCACCCCTGACAACTTCGGCGAGATAGGCCGAAGCAAACAGCGTTACCATGATCAATACGCGTAGCAGCAAATCGAAAGTGGTGCCCGGAGGCAAGAAATAATTGAGCATGGTCGAGGCGACGAATAACAGCGTAATCAGCGGTACGCCACGAATAAACTCGATAAATGTGACACAGACCATGCGCAACGCAGGCATGTCCGATTGCCTTCCGAGCGCGAGGGCTATACCCAGGGGCAAAGAACCGACAATACCGGTAACACCGATGACCAAAGTCAGCAGGAAACCTCCAAATTTATCGGTTGATACGGGCTCCAGCCCCATTCCACCCAGGAGTAACCAGCCAATGACAAAAGGTGTAATCAACGAAAAATAAAGTCCCTGTTTACGATAAGGGGTGTTATCAAACAGTATCGGAACAAACGCAGCCAGCATCATTATGAATGACAGGTTGACGCGCCAGCGTAGTTCAGGAGGATAAAATCCGTAAACAAATAATTGGAAACGTTTGCCGATGAAAGCCCAACAAGCCCCCATTTCGTGATCCGCCGCTTTGGCCAGGGCACGACAATCATCGCGTGAATCGGCCGAGAAAATCGCATCGAAGAAAAACCAGTTAAATAACGGCGGCAATATTACGTACAGCATGTAGATCGTTACTACGGTAACGACAATGTTGGTCGTTGAAGATAGCAGGTTATGACGAATCCAGCCGTAAATACCGATTTCACTGGCGGGCGGTGGCATGTCCGGATGGGTTCCCGGTGCGTACGACTGTTCTGTACTCATCTCATCGCTCCACTAGCTTCATTTTCTTGTTGTACCAGTTCATAAA
>QNFD01000520.1 GCA_003645435.1 Gammaproteobacteria bacterium
TATAAATGGTGCCCGGGGCCGGAATCGAACCGGCACGACCGTTAGGACGAGGGATTTTCTTACCAGCTACAGCTTTCGCTGCAACAAGAACGAACCTTGTTTTTGTGGTCTGGACTTTCTCTTTGCCATATCATCAAACTCATAACTTAGGCAGGAGCCGTCAAGTCTCTACACTTTCATTAATACGGATATTGCATGAATTATTCATGAATGCACAGAACCCCTTACTCCGACATACCAGAGTGAAGAACCGTAAAAAAGCTTAGCTCGGGATTGCCACCATCTTGTAGCTGAGGTTTCCCCGAATTTGACTCCATTCACATCGGTGGTTTCCCGACCGAGTGCTCAATTTTACTTAAGTCCCTTGCGTCTACCAATTTCGCCACCCGGGCAGGATAGTGTCATCAAGTAAAGCGGGTGCATAATACAATATAGATAAGTGGAGGTACACATGGAATTGAAGGCTAAGGGCAGATCGAAGCAATCCGTCTTCGGCACCGTACACGACTTTGCAGGCCGTTGACCTCAAATTATTACTCAGTTTAATCAGTAAGTTATAAAGGAAAAGTGGCGACCCACTTTTGAAACCCACTCTGCAAAGATAGATATCATTTTTCCACGTCTCTGGTCTCAACTTAGCCAGATAGATTCGATGGCTACCTATCAGGACTCATGCTTGTGCTGATTCTCGAATACCATGCGAACCGCTTGTTTCCAAACTTCCTGGGAATTGTCTTGTTTGCTTTTTTGCTTCTCACTCAGATAAACCCTGGGCGATTCAGGAAGGGACTATATAGCTATAGCCCGGATATCCTCGATCTCATGGTTGGCGATATCGTAAGAGTTTTGCAGATTAAGCCAGTACTGCTCGGTGGTTCCGAGATAGGCAGCTAAGCGCATTGCAGTGTCAACTGTAATGCCTCGGTTTTGCTTCAGGATTTGATCAATCCTGGAACCAGGCATATTAGTATCTTTCGCCAAACGGTAGGCGGTAATACCAAGATCGTTCAGCACTTCCTGGAGAAAAATGCCGGGATGGAATGGATTGTTAATCATGTCTATTTCCTAATGGTAGTCCGTAAATTCAAAATCGTAAGCATCGCCACTTCTAAATTTAAAGCAGATGCGCCATTGATCGCTAACCCGTATGCTGTATTGCCCTCTACGGTCGCGATATAACTTTTCGAGGAGGTTAGACTGAGGAAATCTCAAATCTTTCAGTTCTACAGCATTATCGAGTTGAATCAAACGCATCAAAGCTCCCTGAACAACTTGCCTGGGGATTCTCCTTGGGGTTTTACCATTTGCGATCTGCTCAGTAACTTTATTAGCGTATGGGTTAATCATAAGCAGATAATAATGCAAACCGTTATTAACGTTTGGCGTTAATAATTTATAAAAATAAATATAGACCGAACAAACTACCCTCTCTCAGAAGTCCTGGGTTTTCGATCGTGCATTCAATTTGCAACGAGTCGTATCAAGTCGCCTATTTGCATGAACTCTTGATTATTGGAGCTGGTCATCTGGAAATATAGCTTTTATGCTTCATATACTTAGTCGTAATTATTTTTAATGACTTGATGCTTGGTCTGGGATTCTTCCTTGCCAGCAAGGGACTGATTCATACAGTCTCATCAACTCACTACGTCATGCCATACACCGGGGTGAGCTCGACACAGACTTTGCTCCGACAACGAGTCTAAGGTTTAACAAAGTTTTCAGTTTGGGTTTGGATTTAAATTTTAAATATATTCAGGAAATCACTAGAGATGAAACAGGCAGAGAGAACGGTGCGGGATTTACTGGCACTGGCAGAGATAGAAATCGACGGACCTAACCCCTGGGATATCAAGGTCAATTATCAACAATTTTATGCACGAGTGCTGTCGAATGCAGCGCTTGGCCTGGGCGAGTCCTATATGGATGGCTGGTGGGATTGCGAACGCCTGGATAAGCTGATTCATAAGCTATTGCGTTCCGGGATAGAAGAAAAAGTCAAACCCATCAAGTTAATAGTACCCATACTGGCAGCCAAATTATTTAATCGTCAAAAAGTTTCACGGGCCTATCAAGTCGCTGAGAAACATTATGACACCAGCAACGATATGTTTAAGCTGATGCTTGATGAGCGCATGGTCTATACCTGTGCTTACTGGAAAGACGCTACGGATTTAGAGGCCGCACAGGAGGCCAAGTTAGACCTGGTTTGCCGTAAAATCGGCTTACAAAAAGGCATGCGAGTGCTGGATATCGGATGCGGCTGGGGAAGTTTTGCAAAGTTTGCCGCCCAAAAATATGGCGCTAGTGTGGTAGGGGTCAGTGTCTCAAAAGAACAGACTGAACTGGGCCGAACGATGTGCCAGGGCCTGGATGTGGATCTGCGGCTGGAAGATTATCGTAGCATTAATGAAAAATTCGATCGGGTGGTGTCGATTGGCATGTTTGAAGCAGTGGGACCTAAGAATTTTCGTACCTTTATGAAGGTCGCAGATCGCTGCCTGAATGATGACGGCATTTTTCTGTTGCATACCATTGGTACCAACAGTATCGCTACTGCCACCGATCCCTGGTCCGAAAAATACATATTCCCCAATGGCGCTTTACCCACTGCATTGCAGTTAACCAGGGCGATAGATGGGATTTTTCAAATAGAAGACTGGCA
>QNFD01000521.1 GCA_003645435.1 Gammaproteobacteria bacterium
ATATTTTTCGCGGATAATTTGTCAGGTATTCACTACCGGTTTTAGTGACGACAATAGAATCACCAATGCGCCCACCGAGTTCACCATCGACCGATATGCCGCCGTCGACCGCAAAGGTCATACCAGCCTGCAGGATAGTCTTATCGCCGGCCTTCAGCTCGGGCGACTCCAGGTAAGCCATACCGATTGAGCGTCCGGTTCGGTATCCGGTTTCATAACCGCGTTCCCGGTATACCTCATTCGCCGCCTCGGCGATGGACTCGGCGCTAACCCCTGGGCGTATGGCCGCAATCGCGGCCTGCTGGGCATCAATGGCAGCCTGTTGAACATGCGCCGCCGCGTCCGACACCTGCTTGATGAAAAACATACGGTCAAAGCCCAGTTTGTATAATTTGAACTGCGCCATATTACAAAAACAAAAATAAACCGGGTCACCTGTTTGCAGGGGCTTCACGCTCGCACGACGGTGTACCATCGAAGTATCGCGGCCGGATTGCATGATCTGTAGATTGTGGATCATCGGCGAAATGAAAGCTTCCCAGCCCTTTGCGGTGAGGAAACCCGCGGCCTTACGCGTTCCCGCATTGATCACCGCAAGCGCAGCCTCGTACTCCGGCACCCCCTCGGCCAGGGTATCTTCGGCGGCCTGCATCATCGCGGCGGCAATTTCACCGGCCTGGCGCATCACTTCAATTTCTTCGGGTGACTTGATCATGCGCATCTCACCCAGAATCATTGATATATTGTTGAGTTCAACTCCGGGCATGGTATCGTCAAACCAGTTACGCACGATGGGTGGTAAGGCGGCGGCTTCGACACCAATACGACCCGGATTATCGCCAAGCGCGCGCGCCAGTACGTTTTCCCAGCGGTTCTCACCCATATCTTCCCAGGTTTTGATATTTTCGACCCAGGTCATCGCCGACACCATTTCACTTTCCATCAACGGTGTGATAACAGTAGGCGCTTCATGAGGACGTATGAGCAGAAAGGTCGGCCGTCCAAATTCGACGGACAAATAACCCCAGAAACCGGCCAGATAGCCGATCGAGCTTTCGTCGGTAATAATTGCAATATCGATACCCGCATCTTCGAGCCTCGATTGAAACTCAGCCGTACGTTGACGCGCCTGGTTAAGCATGGGTTTTATCTCGTTGGTATTGATGTATAAATGCTGTATACCTTACGACGGCATTAATCACAACCAGGAAAACCGGTATGCAGTTGCCGAGCAGGATACTGGTCAGAAATGCAGGCTAGTGGTTAAGCTACCAGCAAAATGACTGGCAGTAAATTGTAGGAGCAGCTGCATATCGATTGGCCGCCCGTATCACCTTTTCGGTAGACAGGGGTGTCAATTCGGACTGGTGAATACCGCCAGTGATCAGTAGCGAATCTATGCCAAAGTTGGCGGCGCCGGCAATGTCGGTTTCAAATGCGTCTCCGACCATTAAAACCCTCGATTTTTCGATTCTCGGCAATACCCGCATAGCCAGTTCAAACAGCCCTGGCTGGGGTTTACCATAGTATACGATACGCCTGGCGCCCAGGGACTGGTACAGTTTCGCGATAGCGCCCGCTGAAATACCCATCTCTCCTGCGCGAATAGCAACCCGATCAGGATTGGCGCACAGCATCGGCAGCCTGTGTTTAAGCATTTCTTTTAACAGGGGTTCCAGCGCAGAGGCATCACCAGGATTTCCGACCGGCGCCCCGGTATTCAGGACAAAATCGGCACTCTCCAGGCTATCCACCCATTTAACAGGTAAACCATCACATAGTGATTGACTACGTGCGGGTCCAAGATAGTAACCGGAATTACCGGTTTCGTTTAAATTCGAAGCTGAATTTAGCCATTGCCATGTCAGTTCACCCGAAGACCGGACACCGTGGTACAAATTCGGGGTTATTCCTACTCGAAGCAGTTCGCGCTCAATTGTCTCGTGTCGCCGGGCCGCGTTGGATAGCACGATCACAGGTTTATGCAGCCGAGACAATTGTTGCAAACACTCTATAACGCCCACATAGCAAGACTGGCCATCGTGTAACACGCCCCAGGCGTCTACCAACAGGGCGTCATAATTGTCGCTTATCGCTTCAAGCCCCGTCACCGATTCAATTGATTCTGTATCGATATGAATATCTACTCCCATTCCATAATAGTTACTTCATTATCTGTTTATAGTAATTCGCACGGGTATCCCAGCCCCGCCGTAACAGTTGCATCAGCAGGTTCTAACAGTAATAATGCCCGATGGGAGTGAGAATCAGTATAAAAAAATACCAACTTAATAAACATTCCTCTACTTAAACCAACAATAAGGAAGACAAAAAATGCAAAAATACATTTCGTTTTACACTAAGTTGATCGGGTTATTGCTGATCGTTGGCTTTTCGGCCAGTGCTATGGCAGCCGAAGACTGCTACCGCGGCACACTGGACAAGCAGTACTGTGACCGCGATGGCAATTTAACCGCAGACCTGCCGACCGATCCGTCAAAATGGGTCGACCCGGATTCACTGATTTTTGCCTATACACCAGTTGAAGATCCGGCTGTTTACAAATCCGTCTGGGCTGGTTTTATCGATCACATGTCGAAGACCACCGGCAAGAAAGTCATCTACTTCTCGGTTCAGTCCAATGCTGCTCAATTGGAGGCCA
>QNFD01000522.1 GCA_003645435.1 Gammaproteobacteria bacterium
ACCCGAGGCGCCATCAGAGTCGAGGTACTCGCCCCAGAGCATCGCTGTTCTCTGGTTAAAGTAATTATCATAGGGTGGTATGAACAATTCGGAAACACCCAGGATAACCGCCAGTGGCTGGCTTTTTGAGTACATCGTAACGTCGAGTTGATTGGAGGACATGGCCGAGCGAAATTCATCCGTGGTAACTTCTTTAACGGTGTTATCGATACCGACATTTCTCCAGTGCTGACCGACCAGTTCGACCTGCTTGATCGAAATAGCCTGGGTGGCTACCTGAAGGTTTAGCACGAGTTTCTCGCCATTGGGCATTTCGCGCATGCCATCGCCGTCTGTGTCCTTCATACCCATTTCATCGAGCAGGGACTTAGCCATTGCCGGATCAAACTGGGCAAAATACTGTGGCCATTTCGGGTCGACAAATGAAGGTGTCGGCGAGAAGGCGATAAACTGCTGGCCGGCGCCAAGCCCAAAGAAGATAACTTCGTTGATCTCATCGCGGTTGATCGCGACGGACATCGCCTGGCGAAACTTGATGTTACCGAAGACTTTTCGCTTTTCCGGGTTATCAGAGGTGACGTTGAATGCAAACGTTGGTATTGCGACCTCGGGTTTCATCTCGATGGTGAAATTACTTTTCTCCTGATTCTCCAGTAGCAGCGGTGCGTAATCCAGATTCAATGCCTGGGCTTTATAAGAGACCTCGCCATTCACCAGTTTCAACAGGCGTACTTCGCTTTCACCGACAAAAATCTCGTCCTGCTCGCTGATATACGGCAGCTGGTTACCGGCGGTATCGACCATGTGGAAATACGGGTTGGCAACCAGGTGGCGGCCTTCCGTGCTTTCGGCGGTGAGAATGTGGCTTTCCAGGGTCGGAACCGTGTCTGCCGGCATACCCGCGACCTTGCCGGCGTTTGTCAACATCGGCGTCGGTGTGTCCATCCAGTCCGAGCTGCCGTAATATGCCGCAATCACTGCATAGCCGTCTTCAAAACCAATCGACTGCGCTAGCCTGTCGGCGCTCAAATTGACTTTCGGATGGAACTTACCGAGAAAATGCTTGGGCTGGAAGCCCTGCGCATAATGATTGGCAAAGTGCGACAACAAACCTGGTTTTGGCGCAGGCAGATTGAACCGTACCGTTTGCGCGTCGATAACGTCGACCGTCATCGGCTTACCACCCACGAGGACGTAATCTTTCGGTTTTTCTCTCACATTCGTGTCTATTGCCAGGTTTTCATACCAGAATTCGACATCTTCCGCGGTGAAAGGCGCGCCGTCCGACCATTTGTGGCCCTTGCGCAGGAAGAAGGTCAGTTGGGTAAAGTCATCGTTCCATTCCCAGCCCTTGGCAATGTTCGGCACGATGGTCTCGAGATCGTCCGAATAGCGCACCAGGTTTACGTGGCGAACCGACATGAAATCTGATGTGCCCGACTCGGTAGCATTCGATAACGCATCAAATGTGCCGCCATAGGTACCGATTGCATCATAAGGAGCAACCACAAGCGGCTCCTGGGGAAGGCGATCAGCAAGTGCCGGTAACTTCGGATTACCGCGGATACGGCCATTCAACTTGCCGATATCCGGGTTTTCAGAAAATTTCAGCTTACAATTGCCTGCTTTTTCGAATTCCGCCAGCGAGAACTGCTGCGGATACTTACCTTTGATGCCCATGCCGTCAGCCACGGTAACAGCCGGGCAGGCCGCCGCCACTGCGTTGGACACGGTGCCGATTTGCAGCGCTACGAGCGCAAGCCCGGCGAGCGGTACAAATCTCAATTTAGTTAATGTCATTAGGTTTTATCTCCTTCGGTTGTATCGTTTTATTTTAATTGATTTATTGTATTGATTTTTTCTGCCATACCAGTTGGTTAGCATCACTCATCAATTTTACCCTGACTGACCTTACTCATAATTTTGCCCTGTGTAAACAAAACCTTTGAGTTAAGCGCAAATTAATAATATCCAGTCTCAACTGACCACGCAAATAAAAAGTCGGCACCCGAACCTGGGCCAATGGATCCGTCGGCTATTAAGCCTGGTTGGCTTATTTAAAATTCAATTATGCTGGGATCTCGTTTATCTATAATTAATATGTAATACTTAAGGCTGATGCCTTCCCCTTCGTCCAGGAGCAATAAATGCCATGGCCAACAATCAAGTCTTAATTCCGCTCAACCAGTCTGCGCTCAGTCAGAAGATCTGCCCTAGCCTGGAACAATTACTTCCTGCAAACGCGAATGACCTGATTTTATATTTTGTCACCAAACCACCCAGTGCGGTTGGCTTTGGTAAACCTGACCTGGCCGCGGGTTATGTACCGAGGCGTGGTGATTCATCGGTAAGGCCGACACTTCACCCTATTTATGCTACTCAGCAGCAAGATAGTATTAAATCCCATGTCGAGGCCGAGTTAGTGCCAATGGTCACGCGTCTCAAGGACGCGGGCTATAAGGTTTCAATTCTGGTGGGTTTTGACAAGGATCCGGTCGAAGCAATCCTGGGTGTAATTGCAAAGAATAAAATTGATCTCGTCGCCATGTCTACGCGAGCCCGAGTAGGCGTGACTCGCTTCTTTTTCAGAAATATTGCCGATAAGATATCGCAAAAAGCTAAAATTCCCGTGTTACGCATACATCCGACCGAAAGTTAAA
>QNFD01000523.1 GCA_003645435.1 Gammaproteobacteria bacterium
CTCGAAAAGATCCAGCGCGCCTCCGCCAACATGGCGAACATGATTCATGCGCTGCTCGCGGTAACCCGCGACCAGCCGATCGAAAATGCGCACGAAGCGATCGTGCTGCGCCCACTGCTCGATGAAATCATCGACAGCATGCGGGCCGAGATCGGCGCCAAGCGCATCGTTGTCGAAAACCTCCTGGACGAAGCGGCCAGCGTACGCGCGGACCAGACCCTGGTCACCGTGGTGTTGATCAACCTGATTCGCAACAGCGTCAAGCACGGCGAAAACAGTTCGATCCGCATCGACATGGAAGCTGCGCTATTGTCGATCACCGACAGCGGCCTCGGTATCGACAGCGACAACCTGAAACACATCTTCGATTTCGCTTACCGCGGCCAGCACAGCCAGGGATACGGGGTTGGATTGTATATCTCCAAACTGATCTGCGACTACCTGGGCTGGTCGCTGGAGCTGGTTGCCAATCCACGCGGCGGCATCATCGCCAGGATCGGTTTCACGGATTAATAAATGAAGCGGGTATTTTCCCAGCTTCCTTAACAATCATATTGCTGGTTTTGATATTTTGACCGTTGCAGAGACTTCAGAGCTATCGCTGCTTCAAGTCAATAGCTGGATTAATATCTGCTTCTCCTTGCTGTCTATTACAGCAGCCATTGCCGTCTTGAACGCCAAAACGTTTTTGTCATGGTTGGAAAGCAATTTTTCCAGCTCAAGTTTATCTGCGAGACCTGGCATCTCACCAGATTCGTAGATCGCCTGGTGTGCTTCCAGGCAGGTAAAATGTGCCGATTTACTATTACTCATATCGAGGAAGGCCTGGTAGGTCATTTTCGCTTCATCGCTTAAGTCATCTATGGATTGCATGATGTATGTCTCATATTACCTGCCTCAGAAGCCCTGCCGTTTACTTTAGTCTTGATGCCCACATGGCAAGTCTGTGCTTCATCGATAATTGAGATATCTGGTCATAAGGAATGGGCTGTATTATCTCATCGTGCACCAACAGTCGATAAATATACTCGATTTTTTCAGTTGCCGAATCGGTGGCTTCGAATTCGACAACACCTCTTTCTTCTCCGTATTTCATCCCCTCGGCGATTGCCTTTTTTACCAGCTCTTTCTCGTTCTTTAGTTTCTTCATTTTCAGAAATACCTTCTCACGCTAAGTTAACCGGCGAGTCTCAATCAGTCCGGTGACTTTCCTGGTTCATACCAGCTAACTCCAACCCGTGGTCGAATTGCTTCGTCGAGATGAACGGGTGCTTCGGCCGGTCTTCCCGCATGCCATAGTCCATGGCCAAGTCCAAAATGGGCCAATGCATAATTAGGATTCAGGGAGATAGCGCGTTTATTCGAGGCGATGGCTTTTTCGTGTTCACCATTGAAAATTGAAATACGACCTTTTGTGAAATGAGCGAACGGTTCATTTTGATCCATGCTGACCGCGGTTTCTGCTGCGCTAACGCCGCGTTTAAGATCTTCATCTCTATTTTTTGATGCGCCGAGTAAAATTTGTATGGCGTAGGAGTATGCGATGCCGGCATAGGCAGAACTGAACTCCGGATCGAGTTCGATCGCGCGTTGAAAATAGTGAAGCGCCTGGTCAGTTTCGGCATATCCGAACATGTACCACAGCCCCCTTTGGTAACATTCCCAGGCATCGAGATTCGCCGTTGGCTTGCGGCGAGCTCGTTGTTGCTCGGTCGTGGCCAACTGGGGTTCGATTGCGGTAACGATTGCCTGGGTGACCTCATCCTGTACCGCGAATATATCCTCGAGATCACGATCGTAGCGTTCCGCCCAGATATGCTTATCGTCAACGGCATCGATAAGTTGCGCGGTTATTCGAACCCGGTTCCCAGCCCTGCGAACACTGCCCTCGACCACGTAACGGACGCCGAGCTTGATACCCACATCCCTTACAGATAACTGTTCATTCTTGAACGCAAACGAAGAGTTTCGAGCGATAACAAAAAATGTTCGGAATTTCGAGAGTTCGGTAATAATGTCCTCACTGATCCCGTCGGCGAAAAATTCCTGCTCGCTGTCGTTACTCATGTTGTTGAATGGTAAAACAGCTATTGATGGTTTCGCCGGTAGTTCGAGTATCGGTTTACTCGCCGAAGAGGAAGAGGTTGTAACTTTGCTATCGGCCTCGCCCCTGGCCTTGACAGAAAAAACCTTTACCGTTTCGTCAAACCCTTTTAACTGCTGTTCCCCCAGGTTCTGGTATTCGAATGGCAGTCGCTTTGGTAGTGTCTCGTAGGCAGCTCCCTGTATACACACTCCACCGGGAGCCGCCAGCTGCTCCAGTCGCTGCGCCAGCACGATACCCTCACCCGTCACGGTATTATCCGCGACGATTACTTCGCCCATGGCGATGCCGATTCGAAGTTGCGGTTGCAGGTTATCCAAATATTGGTCATTGCGGTGGATATTGGAATCCTGGAATTCGAGCGCGGCACCAACGGCATCCGATGCCCTGGCAAACTCAGCAACAAGCGCATCGCCTCGAATTTCGTGTGCGATTCCATCATGGTTACTGATGGTTTTAGAGAATGCTCGAAAAGCATCCTGCATGCGTTCATGTGCAAGGGTTTCGTTTTCCTGAACGAGCGCGGTTGACCCGACTATATCGGCATGCA
>QNFD01000524.1 GCA_003645435.1 Gammaproteobacteria bacterium
CGTCGCGTTTGCCCAAACGCCCGACGGACAAACACCAGCCGATGAGACGGTGTGCGAAGAAGCAGAACTGGGCGGTGCGTTAAAGGGACTATGCAACGCTTATTGCGAGGCGATGGATTGTGATGCTGACCCGAATGCAAACATCAATGCCTGCGAGTCCGTTCATGGAAAATTCCTTAAAAAATCTGGCGGTATTGAACTGCCGTGCGTTGTAGATCCGGTCCCCGATACTGACGGTGATAGCGTTCCCGACGATCTAGATAATTGTGCCTACACGCCCAACGATCAGGCGGACGGGGATGGCGATGGTGTCGGTGACGCGTGTGATAACTGTCCGCAGACCGGTAATCCAGATCAGGCGGACCTTGACCTTGATGGTGTCGGTGATGCGTGTGATAACTGCCCAGCTGACGCCAATTCTGATCAGGCCGATGGTGATAGCGATGGCGAGGGGGACGCGTGCGAGGCAGGACCTGTCGCATTCTCTCCTGAGGTCTTCGCCGTCGGGTTCAGCGACAGTCTGGTCACCCGTGTAGATCTCATTATAGCTCCCGAGTGGATGGAGACCGATGACGTCTCTCTGGAGATTGATATCTGGGGAATCAACGGCGGCCACCACGAGCACGGCTTTCAAGTAGAACTCGCGAGTGGTACCGATTTAATTTTTATCGATCAAGGAAAGGCCTTGGTGCGTGTGGACTGGACCACTGATGCAATCCTTACGCACAGCCCCGAGAATTATACTGCCTGTGTACAGGCTATGGTCGATGGCCAGCCATTCGGGCCTTCTGGTTGTAAAGATGTAACAAAATAGTCCCAACAACTGGCCGACGCTGCATGGCATAAAGGGCCGCTTTGAGATCGCGGAGAAGGGTGTCAGGTCGTTTGTAACACTTTCTTACCAACCATCCCCTAAAAAAGCTTGGCACCTTTTCGTTCGCTTCAGCTAGCAGTCGCCTGACAGACATTGGAGAAGATCAGACGCGAATCCAGTGGCTGCTTTTGGCCGACTCCAGCCCCTGGGCTGTTAAATCCTGAGGGGCTGCTTTACTCCAGAAGCAGCCACTGGGCTAGAATAGGGCTGAGGGGCTGCTGTTGACCCAATATAGATAGTCCGTCCCGTTCTTCGTGATACTAGTCACAGCTGGCAGGTAGCTGTCAGTGAAGGCGGGACATGCACCCGCAGACTACGAATATATTGACCCAATCACGCGATGATTACCGCTTTGGCTTCGAGTCTGCAGGTGCGTTTGGGTTCGTTAACGAATACTCAGGGCTTGCCGCAGAACCGGCTCACCTATATTGCTTTCGCAGAACTCAAGCATGCATGTCCCTATCGCCAATGTATCACTGCGGAGACATCTCATGGGCACATCGAGTAAGAAATCTTTTAGCGCGTTTATCGGAATGGACTGGGCGGATGCAAAACATGATGTATGTATCCAGGCTGCCGGCGAGGAGCAACGCGAGTTTTCCTGTATAGAGCATAAAGTCGAGGCCATCGACGCTTGGGCGCAGTCATTGTATCGACGTTTTGGTGGTCCGATTGCAGTGGCGTTAGAGCTCTCCAAAGGACCGCTGGTTTACGCGTTACAGAAATACGACTTCCTTGTGATCTTTCCTGTAAACCCCTCGACACTGGCGAAGTACCGTGAAGCGTTTACGCCCAGCGGAGCCAAAGACGATCCGACCGATGCGGAACTCGCTCTGGATCTGATCCTGCGGCACGCAGATCGGTTCACACCGCTGAAGCCGCAGAGTGTCGAGATGCGCACGCTGGTGTCGCTGGTGGAGCAGCGCCGAGGGCTGGTGAATGATCGGGTGCGCACAACCAATCGGCTGCGAAACACGCTGAAACAGTACTATCCACAGCCTCTGGAGTGGTTCGATCGAATCGATACGCCGTTGTTCTGCTCCTTCATTGAACGGTGGCCGACGCTGGTTCAAGTCAAGCGAGCTCGCAGAACGACACTGCAAAACTTCTTTCATCAACACAACATGCGCAGAGCACATGTGCTTGAAGCACGCTTGACCTCGATCAAGGCTGCCTCACCACTGACGCTGGATGAAGCGGTAATCACCCCACATCGTTTGCAGGCCCTGGTGCTGGTGGATTTACTTCGAGTGACCTTGGCAGCGATCAAACGCTTTGACGAAGAGATCGCCGCGTTGGCACCGCAACACCCTGATTACGAGTTGTTCAGCCCACTGCCCGGAGCGGGTCCGTCACTGGCGCCGCGTTTACTGGTCGCCTTTGGCGAACAACGGGATCGCTTCAAAAATGCGGCAGAGGTACAAAAATATGTCGGTATCGCGCCGGTCACCGAGCGCAGTGGCAAGAAACACTGGGTACACTGGCGCTGGCAGTGTCCAACCTTCTTGCGACAGACCTTCGTCGAGTGGGCGGCACAGACAATCAACAAGTCCTACTGGGCTGGCTTGTATTATTATCAGCAAAGAGCGAAAGGCTGTTCGCATCAAGCGGCTGTTCGAGCCCTGGCGTTCAAATGGATCCGCATCTTGTATCGTTGCTGGATCACACGAACGCCGTATGATGAAGCTAAGTACCTCAAGACATTACGACAGCGTGGATCGCCCTTGCTCAAAATGGCAGAAGCTGCTTGACTGAGTGACTCAGGGCGTGAAGC
>QNFD01000525.1 GCA_003645435.1 Gammaproteobacteria bacterium
ATCCCGCCTCCACAGCGTTGTGTACCGAAAATTGAAGGGACATTTGATATCGACGCAAATGGTATATTGAACGTATCAACAAAAGACAACGCTACCGGAAAGGAACAGAAGATTGTAATCAAGGCATCAAGCGGTCTATCTGATGAAGAAGTCGAAAACATGATTAAAGATGCAGAAGCGCATGCCGAGGAAGACCACAAGATGCGCGAAATGGTCGAGGCTCGTAACCAGGCCGATGCAATGATTCATGCGACTGAAAAATCCCTGAAGGATCTAGGCGAGCAGGTTGAAGGCGAAGACAAGACGAATATCGAAACCGCAATCGCCACGCTGAAAACAGCGATGGAAGGCACTGACAAGGAAGAGATTGAAACTAAAACCCAGGCGTTGGCCGAGGCTTCGAGTAAACTCGCTGAAAAGGCCTATGCCGCCAGTTCAGAAGGCGGACCCGAACCTGTGGATGCAAACGCATCGGCGGGGTCTGGTGACGCTAACGACGACGTAGTCGATGCTGAATTTGAAGAAGTAGAAGACGATAAGAAATAGTAAGTGTTACCGGAAACCTGGCCCGCAATATTACGGGCCAGGTTTTTTGTTATTCAGGCAACAAGTAAATGTCACAAAGAGATTATTACGAAATTCTGGGTATTGACAGGTCGGCCTCGGACGCCGATTTGAAAAAGGCTTTTCGACGCCTGGCGATGAAGCATCATCCCGACCGTAATCCGGATGACTCGGAAACTGAAATATTATTCAAGGAAGCCAAGGAGGCTTACGAGGTCTTATCCAGTCCAGACAAGCGCGCCGCATACGACCAGTTTGGTCATGCCGGTGTCAATCAATCGGCTGGCGGTGGTTTTGGCGGCGGCGGCTTCGGTGATGCCTTCAGTGACATATTCGGCGATATATTTGGCGGTGGCGGCGGTCGCTCCAGGGTACGCAAAGGCGCTGATTTACAATACAATCTCGAGTTAAGCCTCGAAGACGCGGTCGCCGGTACCACGGTGAAGATCAAGGTACCTGCGATGAAGCACTGTACCAGCTGCTCCGGCAGCGGCGCGAAACAGGGTAGTTCCCCGGAAACCTGTGAGACCTGTGGCGGTCATGGACAGGTGCGTATGCAGCAGGGTTTTTTTTCTGTTCAACAGACCTGCCCCAAATGTCGCGGCGCAGGCACTACGATTAGCGATCCCTGTCAAACCTGTCATGGCGCCGGCCGCATCAAAGAGCACAAATCATTGTCGGTCGAAGTGCCCGCCGGGGTTGATAATGGTGATCGAATTCGCCTCAGCGGAGAGGGGGAGGCAGGTGCGGCAGGCGCACCGCCCGGAGATCTTTTTGTGCAAATGCATGTGAAGCCGCATGCGATTTTTGAACGCGACAATGCAGACCTGTACTGCGAAGTACCAATCGGTATAGTGACCGCAGCCCTCGGTGGTGAGCTCGAAGTACCAAGCTTAAATGGCCGCATGAATCTCAAGATACCGCCTGGAACACAAACCCATAAATCATTTCGTATGCGCGGTAAGGGTGTAAAACCCGTGCGTGGCGGACCCATGGGGGATTTAATTTGCCGAATCGTGGTAGAAACGCCGGTTAAGTTAAATGCCGAGCAAAAGGAATTACTGGAAAAGCTAGACAGCTCAATGGGCAAGTCGGCCAAAAAACACAGCCCTAATGAAAAATCCTGGCTCGACGGCATGAAGAAATTTTTCGAAGATATGAAATCTTAGGCGCATGAAGTGATAAGAGTTGCAATAGCTGGTGCAGCTGGCCGTATGGGCAGAAACCTGGTACATGCCTGCGCCCTATCCGAGTTTACCAGGCTAACACAGGCGACCGATAAGCCGGGTAATTCACTGATTGGTACGGATGCTGGTGTCGTCGCCGGTATCGAGCCTCAGAATGTAGTCATTTCTGAAGTTTTAGTGGCGGACGAGTTTGATGTGCTGGTCGATTTCACGCACCCATCGGTCACCACTAACCATGTTGATTATTGCCTGCTAAACAACAAAAAGATGGTGATTGGAACCACGGGCTGTGATGCGGCGCTGGAAGCGAAACTAGCCGACGCTGGTGATTCTATCGCCATCATGTATGCCCCCAACATGAGTGTCGGCGTTAACCTTTGTCTGCAGTTGTTAGCGACCGCGGCCAAAGTCCTGGGTGACAGTGTCGATATTGAAATCATCGAGGCCCATCATCGTCACAAGGTTGATGCACCCTCGGGTACCGCGATCAAGATGGGGCAGGTGATTGCTGAAACCCTGGGAAGGGATCTCGATAGCTGTGCGGTTTATGGCCGTGAAGGACAAACAGGAGCACGGGAACGAAAAACAATTGGCTTCGAAACGATTCGTGCCGGTGATATTGTCGGTGAACACACGGTTCTTTTTGCCGGCGAAGGCGAAAGGATCGAAATTACGCACAAGGCATCCAGTCGTATGACCTTTGCGAATGGTGCTATTCGAGCCTGTGAATGGATTCAGGACAAGGAAAAGGGCCTTTACGGTATGCCCGACGTGCTGGGTTTTTAATTCAAATTAAATCGTATTGTAGGGTGCAATGCCCTCTGCTTATTACAACCTGGCGCCAGCGGCACTCACCTGGAATGACCTAATTAGATGAGATCAGGTCGCATTTAAAT
>QNFD01000526.1 GCA_003645435.1 Gammaproteobacteria bacterium
GCCGCGAGGTATTATTTACTACAATACCACAAATTCAGAAGACGCCATTTTCACTGGCGCACAGGTGTTTAAGCACGTTGTGCGATATGAATCTTTCATTGCTGCAGGCGACACGCCGTTCGACCTGTCGAGACAGGAGGTAAGGAATAACCTTAAAAAATTTAACAAAGGACCGATGGCGGCGATGCAGCAGTCAAAAATACATAAGCCGGTATTTGGGAACCTGGTAGCCACCGATCTCGTCGATATTGCTAAGGATTACCGAAACAGGGCTGGGTTGACCAAGATAACCGATGACAACATGGCGACCGAGTTTCGCCGAGCAAGCCCGGTGGCAGGGGTGTCCTGGGCTGCTTTCCTGGCGAAAATCTGGCCTTAACCTGCATTTAATCCTCCCTGATTTTACACCATATGGGGGATGAGGAATTAACCGGATGGTGTTAATCTTGGGGCTATCTAAAAGACCTGTTTGGCAAGAATCCTTTTTAAAACAAGTAGTTTCAGGATTGACTAATACAGGTTTCAGAGTACACAAATAACAAAAAATCGGAGGCGTTAAGATGATTTTTGCCGAAGAACGAAGTAGTACCACCCAGTTCGAACTGGGTCAAATGTTCAGGAAAGCTGAACCTCGAAGCAAGGACTTTAGCAAGGCCGCCGAGTGGTTTACCCATTCCGCGGAACACGGATACCGTAAAGCCCAGTTTAAGATTGGTGTGATGTATGCCAGGGGCCTGGGGGTTAAATGCGACTATGTGCGAGCTTATGCCTGGTTGAAAATTGCCGCGGCCCAGGGTTCGCACAGGGCTATTGTCTACCTTAAAAAACTGGCGAGTAAGATGCAAATCGATCAGCTTTCACGAGGGCATGTCCTTGCCAGGTACTATTACCAGACATACGTGGCGGCTTTTGCTACTTAAGGGTACTTGTCGCTATTAATGCAACGATTTATATAATTAACAACCGTCACAACGCGGTCGGCAAATTCACAGGTAAAAACCGCTAGCTCGACCCCACTCGAGTTCTGATTCTCCACTGTTCCGGTAGCTGCCTGACTTCGATCCCTCCTCGAAAAGGGGAACTTGTTTAATGCTACCGTGTCACAAACCCGTGTGGCTTGATATTAAAAATAACTAAAACCGGAAGCTGAATGTTTAATACCATCGATCGTTTTGGGTTTGTTGCTATTATATTGCACTGGGTAATAGCCCTGATCATATTTGGCCTGTTCGGACTGGGCTGGTACATGGTCGATTTGACCTACTACGACAGGCTGTACAACACCCTGCCAGCTATTCATAAGAGTATTGGCATTTTGTTGATAGTTATTTTCGTATTCTGGCTGATCTGGAAAATTATCAATTTGGCTCCGAAACCAGTTGAAGGCATTACCCGTCTTGAAATTATCGCTGCCAAACTGGTGCACCTGGGGATTTTTGCACTGATTGCCTCAATCCTGGTCAGTGGATATCTGATTCCCACCGCGGCAGGCATGGGCATCAGTGTGTTTGGGTGGTTTGAAGTGCCGGCGACTATAACCAGTATTCCTGAACAGGAGGACATAACCGGGCTGATTCATAAGTATCTGGCTTATGTCATTATTGGTCTCGTTCTGTTGCACGCAGCCGCGGCTTTGAAACATCATTTTATTAATAAAGACGATACCCTGAGAAGAATGCTGGGCAGGGTGTCGCAAAACAAGTAAGCCATGCAACAATAACCTCGTAGGAGTTAGAATATATGAAACTAGAAAAGATGTTAGGCCTGATTTTGGCCGTGGGTATGATGTCATCAGCACCATTGATGGCTGCGGACTATGTAATCGACAAGAAAGGCCAGCACGCCAGTGTCAATTTCAAGGTAAGTCACCTGGGCTTCTCCTATATCACTGGCAGGTTTAATGATTTTGAAGGCGGCTTCAGTCATGATCCCGGCAATCCTTCGGCTTCGAAGGTCAGTGTAACGATTAACGCCAAAAGTGTAGACACTAATCATGCAGAACGCGACAAGCATCTGCGCAGTACAGATTTCCTCGAGGTTTCAAAATACCCCACGATTACCTTTGAGAGCACCGCATATGCGGCTGGATCGGGGGGCGACAAGCTCATGGGCGACCTCACCATTCACGGTGTGACCAAAGCTGTTTCTATTGACGTCAATCATATTGGTGAAGGTGCTGATCCCTGGAATGGCTATCGCAGCGGGTTTGCGGGAAGTATTGTGCTAAAGGCATCAGATTTTGATTTGCCGGAATGGGTTGGCGATATCGTAATTTCGTTGAATGTCGAGGGGGTTCGACAGTAATTTCGATACTTTGCTACGGGCCAGTTATGGCCCGTAGTTACCCTGAGTCCTATCGACAGGCTGCTGGTCCGCATAAAGCAATTTAGTTTAACACTGCTAGAATGCTGCTAAGAGCCATGAAAACATCATTTCAAATTGAAACCCTTTTACAAAGACTGGCAGATATTCTGTATGCCGGAATACCACGATCACGGCCATCTTTGCGTTCGCTGCAAAACTGCAAAATTGTTTCTCACCGTGGCGAACACGATAACAATTCCGTGATGGAGAATACGATTGCCGCTTTCGACCGTGTCGTAGAAAGGGGGGTCTGGGGAATTGAACTCGATGTGCGATGGACCA
>QNFD01000527.1 GCA_003645435.1 Gammaproteobacteria bacterium
GGGGTTATGACAAGATTATGGTGACGGGGGTCATCCAGGCGGGTAGCTCGCTCGGCATTCTCGTGCCGCCCAGCGTCGTTCTTGTACTCTATGGCATGATCGCTCGTCAACCAGTGGGTCAATTGTGGCTAGCCGGCGTCTTCCCCGGCCTTATGATGGCGAGCCTGTTCGTTATCTACATTGCCGTGCGTTGCCGTTTACAACCCAACCTGGGTCCGCCGCTGCCGAAAGAGGAACGTGATATTCCCTGGAGTAAAAAACTCGCATTATTGAGGGCGGGTATTCTGCCACTATTTATTTTCGTTTCAATGACGGGTTTGTTCCTCACCGGTGTCACCAGTTTGGTTGAAAGCTCTGCCGTTGGTGCTACCGCCGCCACCCTGGCCGCGTTTGTAAAAAGGCGGCTAAATATGAAAGTAATGGAGGCAACTCTGCGTAAGACGCTGGAGATTACCTGCATGTTTATGTGGATCATTATGGCGGCGCTGTGTTTCGGCGCTGTGTTCGACGGGCTTGGCGCGGTGAAGGCAATCGAAGCACTTTTTATCGGTTCGTGGCAACTGACCCCATGGGAAGTACTTATTATGATGCAACTGTCCTACATCGTGATGGGTATGTTTCTGGATGATACCGCAATGCTGGTTATAGTTGCGCCGCTCTACGTGCCGTTGGTCGGAGCCCTCGGGTTCGACCTGATCTGGTATGGCGTACTGTACACAATCACCTGCCAGATCGCCTACATGACGCCGCCATTCGGGTACAATCTATTCCTGATGCGCGCCATGGCTCCGCCGGAGATTTCGTTGACTGACATTTACAGGTCAATTATTCCATTCGTGTTTGTAATGGTATTCTCTCTGGGCATCATAATGGCCTTCCCCGAGGTGGCTCTGTGGCTACCTCGCTGGCACTATGCACAATAATCCCAGTTAGCAAATTTTGGAGAAGTTTTAAAATGGAGGTAATAATAAGGTTCCTTTAGTAATGGGGACCAAAGTAACAATAAAAGATAGTTTTCAATCAGTTTAACCGAAAGGAGATATATAATGACAACAAGCAATAGACGCGATTTTCTTAAAAAAGCCGGTGTTTCAGCCGCTGCTGTGGCAGGCGCTGCAACGCTTGCCGCACCCGCTATACATGCCGCTGCACCTATTAAGTGGCGATTTCAGACCTACGCCGGCTCTGCTCTTGGACAGTTCGTTAGCAAACCAATCATCGATGCGATTAACAAAGCCGCAAAAGGTGAGCTAGAAATAGAGCTTTTTTACGCTGACCAGATAGTACCCACAGGTGAACTGTTTCGCTCACTACAAAAGGGCACCATCGACGCGGTGCATTCGGACGATGACTCGATGGCAGCACCGGTAGAGGTCGCCGTATTCGGTGGCTATTTCCCGATGGCGACAAGGCACGCACTCGATGTTCCAGTCCTGTTTCAACAGTACGGCCTCGCAGATATCTGGTCGGCTGCCTATAAGAAAGCAGGCGGTGTAGTCTGGCTTTCAGCTGCTGGACAGGATCCCTGTAATTTCAACACCAAGAAAGAGATCAAAACCCTGGATGACCTGAGCGGTCTGCGGCTCTATACCTTCCCCACGGCGGGACGCTTCCTGTCACAGTTCGGTGTTGTGCCTGTCCAAATTCCTTACGAGGACGCAGAGGTAGCGGTTCAAACGGGTGAACTCGACGGCATGGCCTGGTCAGGTATTACCGAGGATTACACGGTTGGTTGGGCAGACGTAACCGACTATTTCCTCACTAATAACATCTCCGGTGCCTGGATCGGTTCTTTCTACGTCAACGAGAAAAGCTGGAGCGATTTGCCGGATCATCTAAAGCAGATTGTGATGTCCTGCATAGAGAGTGGCCACTTCTTCCGCAACCAATGGTACTTTGGCGGCGAGGCGAAGTTACGTGCTGAAGGAACGAAGCTCAAGGTCAGAACCATCCCCGCTGAAGAATGGCGTGAAGTCGAAAACGCCGCTGCCAAGTTCTGGGACGAGATTGCTGAAACTGGAGAAGTGGCCCAGAAGGTGGTCCAGATATTTAAAGACTACGATGCTATTCGGCAAAAGGCTGGTGGTCTGTACACCTGCGGCTAATTACTCTAACCAACAACGGATCCCGGTCGAAAGTATTCGCTAACGCGCAGTGTTCGGCCGGGAACCCGGTATTCGATAAAAACAGGTTCAGGCTAGCCTGCATGTTGCATGAAGTCGAACCTGAAAATTTGACTGTATAAACTTAACCGCACTTCGATTCACCGCAGTTAAGACAGGTCAGGCAGCCATCCAGCATAATCATCGCCTTGGTCAGGCATTTCTTACACAGTGCGGCGGATTCTGGATAATCGCTGGCACCGCTATCCTCGACTGAGGTTTTGCGGGCATATTCCGCTGCTTTATCCTTTAGGTATTTCTCCTGGTGTTCGTCTGGCTCGGATTTTTTAAGAATCCCGATCATGCACAAATGATTTTCCAGTACATCGCCGATTTCCGCGACCAGGGAAGGCATGAACTTGCCGCCCTTCTTAAAATAACCACCATGCGGATCAAATACCGAACGTAACTCTTCGACCAGAAACGTGACATCGCCGCCTTTGCGAAAAACAGCGGAAATAATACGCGTGAGTGCGACTATCCA
>QNFD01000528.1 GCA_003645435.1 Gammaproteobacteria bacterium
AGGAAATTGTTGAACAATTTTTCGAAGAAGTAAAAGTAGCTCTTGAAACCGGCCACCAGGTCAAGTTATCTGGCTTTGGAAACTTTCTAACCCGGTCAAAAGCTGAAAGACCAGGACGCAACCCCAAAACTGGTGAAGAAATTCCGATTTCTGCCAGAAAGGTGGTTACTTTTCGCCCCGGTCAAAAACTAAAAATAAGAGTAGAGGCTTATGCTGGAAGCGAGCAACAATAACGAATTACCGGTAATACCTGGTAAACGTTACTTCACCATTGGTGAAGTTGCTGAGCTCTGCGATGTCAAACCTCATGTGCTGCGCTACTGGGAGCAGGAATTTCCTCAGTTAAAACCGGTAAAGCGCCGCGGCAATCGAAGATACTACCAACGTCACGATGTTTTGTTGATTCGCCAGATTCGCAGCCTGCTTTATGACGAAGGCTTTACTATCGGCGGTGCACGCCAACGCCTCGAAGGTGAAGGCAACAAGGACGACATCAGCCAAAGCCAGCAAATCATCCGCCAGACCCTGGTCGAACTCGAAGAGCTTCTGTCCTTGCTAAAACGCTAAATCTAGCGTCAAATACCACTTTCTAACGGGGCGTAGCGCAGTCTGGTAGCGTACCTGCCTGGGGGGCAGGTGGTCGCAAGTTCGAATCTTGCCGTCCCGACCAAATTTCTGAATACTTATCAATAATATAGAAGGCTTGAGTTTTCTTCAGATTTCTCAAATCCTTCTACTATTTTGCAAAACCTTCTACTAAATTTTATAAAAAACCGGAATATGTGCAGCAAGCGGGCACTCAAATATGAGAATTTAACGGCAGAAACAACCCAAAGGAGACCCCCGTCATTCAAACAATAATAACTGGATTGACAGAGGACTGTGAGGGCCTCACTGGCCAAACATGAAATGCTGGAAAACTCTAGTTGTACCTGTAACTAATTAGGGGAGTTGGAACTTGCCATCAAGTTCACAAATTCGCCGGGTGAATAAAAAACGGGAACAGGTGCGCCACTTCCGCGCCTATATCTATTTGGATATGGGAAGCCGCACTAATTGGGATATAATCGCGACTTGAGTAGCGTGAGCTTCTCGTAAATAAATAATAATTAATCTGGAATTCCTGCATGTATAGTGTGACTCAAAAGGAGCGGCTGTTTGAGTGCTCCGGAGCTGTTAGTTTCACCGTTTATGCCGATTTCAACTGCCCCTTCTGTTACGCACTAAACGAACGGCTGTTCGCGATGAATCTGGAGCACCAGGTTGATTTCCGCATGATACAACAGACCCCCGATATTCACAGCGGACGGATCACTCTCGAATTGCTCGGCGAACTCACGGCCGAAGTAGCCGAAGTTCGTAACCGGGCGCCGTCGACCGAAATTAATGTGCCGATGTTCCGTCCCAGTTCGGCTGCCGCCTCGGCGCTGGTGTACACGATTGGCAGCGATGATCTGATTGAGGTGGTACAACTGCGCCGGCGGATTTATCGTGCGCTCTGGGTCGACGGGCTGGATATCTCCAAACCTGACACGCTGGCCTCCTTATTGCTGGAACTCGATATCGAGTTACCGCCGTTGGGTCTTCTGTCTCATCACGAACTTACCGCCTGGCAGTCCGAGTGGGCCAACAACTCGGAATTCAATCGACACCTACCGGTGATCATAAGTGAGCAGGGTGAAACCTTGATCGGGTTCCCGCTGGAGCCTGAACTGGGCGCGTTTCTCGAATCCGGCTCGCTGCTATCGGACACGGTGGCCGGCGATCTTCGGGAGACGCAAAAACGGCAGCGGATACTGGTGCTGGATAACGACGTACAAAGTCTGCGCATGATTATCGAACAAATGCACGATGTTCAGATCGAGGTGGTCGATGATTTCATTGGACTCATCGACCATGCCCTGAATCTCGGCATGCCCGACCTGGTGATAGTAAATACCGAGTTAGTCGGAAATATCAACGACAGCGACTGGTGGCGAAACTGGACTAACTCCGATCTGGATCCGGCGATACCGATTATTCATATACCGGCAAACAACACGATCGAGGCGGAGGTCGCCGCTTTCGAAATGGGTGCGGCCGATATTATCACCAAACCTTTTCGTCCGAAGCTGCTGCGTGCGCGCCTGAACACACATTTGCAGGCGCGGCGGTCACAGCTGCAGGTAAACAGTATCTCCCACATCGATGTGATGACATCGATATACAATCGCCGCGAGTTCGACGCGCGGCTGTTATCGGAATGGGGTCGCGGTGCCCGCAGCGGTCACTCGCTGGCATTATTGATGATCGATGTCGATAAGTTCAGCGAGTTTAACAATAACCATGGACATCTACGCGGAGACGAATGCCTGGTTATGGTGGCGCAACTGCTCGGCAGCCGCATGCAGCGCTGCGGGGATTTGATGGCTCGTTACAGTGGCGAAGTGTTTGTCGCGCTTTTGCCTGGAGTCGACTTAAACGGGGCACTCAAGGTGGCGCGGGAATGTCAGCAGGCAATTGCGGGGGCGAAAATCCCGCACTCGACCTCACCGGTTGTACCTTACGTAACAGTCAGTATCGGGGTCGCGTCGATGTTGCCGATTTATGATAAAAGCTGCACGCTGGTAGTTGAGCAGGCTGAAATTGCGCTGTACCAGGCCAA
>QNFD01000529.1 GCA_003645435.1 Gammaproteobacteria bacterium
AAAATACCGGAGACTATGCGGGCATCGCCTTACTGCGCTACTACATTGTTTATCGAGCCCTGGTGCGTGCCAAGGTCGAGGCCCTGCGCCTCGACCAGTTGACCCCCGGGGGCGATTTTGACAGCAGTCATTACGAGGAAGTTTATCGTTACCTGGACCTGGCCCGGGCCTGGTCGGCTAATGCTCGTCCGGCCATCATCGTCATGCATGGACTGTCTGGTTCGGGAAAGTCCACCCTGGCCCGACAGCTGATCGAAGCTATAGGCGCTGTCCAAATCCGATCGGATGTGGAACGTAAACGCCTGTACAGCCTAAAACCCGAAGCCGACTCTGGTTCTGCGCTTGCCCAAAGTATCTACACCCTGGAGGCGACGATGCAAACCTATGATAGCCTCGAAGACCTTGCCGGAAAAATAGTTCGCGCTGGGTTCAGCGTCATAGTCGATGCAACTTTCCTGTTGAAAACCTACCGCGATCAGTTCAGAGACCTGGCACTAGAATGCCGCGTGCCGCATGTCGTGATTAGCTGTGAGGTACCCAAAAACGTGTTGCGTGAACGGATCAGGCTACGCAGTGAAGCCCGCAATGACCCGTCTGAGGCCAACCTCGAGGTATTGCAACATCAACTGAAGACACAGCAGGTCATCTCCAAAGAAGAGCGGTCAGGCACCGAAACTATTATTTGTTCTGAATCGACTTTAAGCCCGGACCAGCTAAACAGGCTACTGCAACATATCGACCCTTCAGAGTCATCTAAAGAGCAGTAAAACTACTATTTAAATGCACGATAACCCGCGAGCATTAAGAGCATAAAAAGAGTTGTTACTGGCTGTAGCTTTTTATTACATGCATGTAATTAGAGTGCTCAAGAGCGGCAGGATTAATCGCACAGGATTTACTGATGCTGCCTTTCATTTGCGACACTGATTCGTATTCCTCCTGTTCCAGCCAGTAGAGAATTTCCTGTTTCAGCAAAGCCAAATGTTCGGCACCGTTTTGTAACAGCACGCTGCATAGATGCGTAATATCCGCACCGACAAGCAAGGCCTTGATAATATCCTCGGTACGATGGAAACCTCCGGTTGCCGCTATTGATAAATCTACACGACCACGAATCAGTGCGATCCAGCGGATCCTTAATAAGGATTCCATCGAGCTGGAAAGCTCCAGATGGGGTTTTATCTGCAATGTCTGCAGGTCGATATCAGGTTGATAAAAACGGTTAAACAGGGATACCCCCTGTGCGCCCGCCTGCTGTAACTTGAGCACCATGTTGGCAACCGAAGAGAACTGTGATGAAAGTTTCATCGTAACTGGTATGCTGATGTGCTCGCGTAGATCCGTGAGTAATTGCAGATAGCGATTTTCAACTTCATCGCCGCTAACCTCTGGATCTCCGGCTATGTAATACACGTTCAGCTCTAACGCGTCGGCGCCTGCCTGCTGTAGTTCCTTGCCGGAATCTATCCAGCCACTGGTCGAGATACCATTCAGGCTGGCAATGACTGGAATATCCAGCGCCGCTTTGAATTGCTCCAGGCGCTCCAGGTAATTATCCAGTTCACTATGGTATTCTTCCGGAACCGGTTGATACGACTGTGCCTCAAAATGTCCCAGTGACTGTGAATTGACGAAGCGTTCAAGCTGCTCCTGTTCATGCTCGATAACTTCTTCAAATAAGGAAGGCAATACCAGCGCAGAGGCGCCGGCATCTTCCAGTTTTTTTGCGGAATCGAGTACACCGGTTAATGGTGAGGAGGAAGGAACCAGTGGATTGTCTAACTTGAGTCCAAGATACTCAGTGCTCAGATCTATCACGATGACTTCTCCTTTGGTTTTTGCCCGGCGGCTTTTTCTACAGTCGCCTTCAGTTTGCGGTGCGGCGGTTCGAGGTCGCCTTCTTTATCCCATTTGAGATTCGCGAGCTGTTCATAGTATTGATAACGATGCAGGACCTCGCGTTGCGACTGTTCGAGGAATTTTTCTGCCTGCTGCGGATGCGTTCTCCACAACATGTTGAAACGAATTTCTGTTTCGACAAAGTCGCGATAGGGAATCGATGGCGGTTTCGAATCCAGGCGCAAAGGATTTTTGCCGGAGGCCGCCTGTTGCGGGTTGTATCGAAACAGTGGCCAGTGTCCGCTATCGACCGCGAGCTGCTGATGCAGATGATTGTCTTTTAAATCGATGCCGTGTGCGATACAGGGTGAATAGGCAATGATCAACGATGGTCCCGGGTAAGCTTCAGCCTCATGAAAGGCATGGATGGTCTGGGTGTCCTTGGCGCCGTAGGCGACGCGGGCTATGTATACATTTTCATAATCCATCGCCAGCAAGGCCAGGTCTTTTTTCGGTGTGGATTTACCACCGGCAGAAAATTTAGCGACGGCGCCGCGCGGTGTCGCTTTTGATGTTTGGCCGCCGGTGTTGGAATAGACTTCGGTATCGAGCACGAGGATATTGACGTCCTCGCCTGAAGCAAGTACATGATCGAGTCCGCCATAACCGATATCATAAGCCCAGCCGTCACCACCAATGATCCAGACTGATTTATTGACTAAGAAATCAGCAACTTTGGTTAGGGCTGAAATCTTGTCATTAGTTTTAAGACCTTTGAGTTTTTCGTTCAGAATTCT
>QNFD01000530.1 GCA_003645435.1 Gammaproteobacteria bacterium
CGCTGGATGCGCTAAATAGTCTCGAATATATCGGTCGCAAAGCCAGTTACGGTCTGACCCTGCAAATAGCCCAGGGTATCAAGGCTACCTTCCTGGATGCCGGGCATATTCTCGGCTCTGCCAGTATCTTTTTCGAACTGGAAGAAGACGGACAACATCACCGCCTGTTGTTTTCCGGCGATCTCGGTTATAGCGGGCGCGTGATATTGCGTGATCCGGCGGTGCCCCCGGTAGTAGACACCGTGGTGATGGAAACGACCTATGGCAACCGCTTGCACAAGCAATTACAACCTTCTGTCGATGAGCTTTATGACGTTATCAACGAGACTCTCGGGCGCGGCGGCAATGTAATTATCCCTACCTTCGCTATGGAGCGCGCCCAGGAGATTCTCTATTACCTGCGGGAAGGTGTCGAAAATCGGTCCATCAAGCACTTCACTACCGTGTTTCTGGATTCACCGATGGCGATTTCTGCAACGCAGATATTCGAACGTCATCCTGAATGCTTCGACACCGAAACACTGCAGCTGTCCCATCACGGCAGGGATCCTTTTAAATTACCGGGCCTGCATTTCACCCGCGAAACAGCCGAATCCATGGCTATTAATCATATTCGCGGCGGCGCTATTATCATGGCGGGTTCGGGGATGTGTACCGGCGGGCGAGTCCGACACCATCTAAAGCACAACCTGTGGAGCAAACGCAACAGCATAGTGTTCGTTGGTTACGCGGCACGGGGCACCCTGGCCCGCCGAATCATCGATGGCGCAGAGCAGGTGCGTATCTTTGGTGAAGATATTCAGGTGCACGCGGGCATTCATACTATCGGTGGATTTTCGGCACATGCCGACCAGGCGGAACTGCTGGCCTGGCATAAAAGCACCGGCAACCCCAGGACAACCTATCTTGTACATGGCGAACAGGAGAGTATGCACAGCTTCGCCAAAAAATTGAAAAATACCCATGTGGAAATGCCGGTGTTACATCAGGCTTATGACTTAACGTGATTGCTATTAACCGGGGACGGACTGCCCCCCTGCCCTGACATAAACAGTAATTGAATTTTTAAATATGACTGCTAAAAAATCAGAAAATTTTGACCCTATCGCTATTAGTGAACAACAGTTCGATCGAGCGGTGTGTTATCTCGAAAGGCTAAAGAAAGGGTTGATCAGTTTTTAAAAAGAACCGAAACGTATCAGCATCGTTAATTTTCCGGTAGAAATGGACGATGGTTCAGTGCAATCAATCAAAGGCTATCGTGTAGTCCATAATCGGGGTTTTGGTCCGGGCAAAGGCGGTATTCGCTATCATCCCGATGTCACCATGGAAGAAGTGATATCACTGGCAAAACTGATGACATGGAAGTGTGCGCTGGTGAACGTTTTTTATCCAGGGGGCTGATTGCCGATCTGCAATCGGTCGCAGGAAGCAGGGTCGTGATTCAGGGTTTTGGCAATGTTGGTTTAATTGCAGCGCAGGCGTTTTTCGAAATGGCGCAAAAATCGTTGCCGTCAGCGATAGTCAGGGAGGTGTATATCACGAGAATGGATTCGATCCAGGGAAATCGCTGGCATTTATAAAAGAGCATGGCAGCGTTGTCGGAATGCCAGACACCACGACAATCACCAACGAGAATATGCTGGAGCTTGAATGTGATATCTTGATTCCCGCTGCACTAAGTAACCAGATACATGCCGAAAATGCCAGTAAAATTAATACAAAACTGGTTGTGGAAGCGGCAAATGCTCCGACCACTCCCCAGGCCGATGAAATATTAAGTGCGCGTGGAATATTGACGAAGTGAATACCCGACTGAAAAAGAGAATGTATAACGTCGTCGACACCGTATTTGATCGCTGGCAAGGATTTGTAGTCGGTGAACAAATACCCTCTGGTAACGAATTAGTAAATAAAGCTTTGGGACAGAATCCGGATTTCCGCAGCATGGCCTTGTCAATTGCTATTGAACGCATCGCGAAGGCAACGCTAATACGTGGCATCTGGCCTTAGTTTAAAGTTTTCTGGTTGCTTGTTCGCTACCCCTGAAATGATTGCTCGCCGAGGCTGGTTGCGCTGAGCAGTATGACCTCGATTTCTTCAATGATTTCTTCCTGGCGTAAAATATTACTTTGGCGATGTAGTTCGTCCGATTATTCGTCCATGTGTCGTACAGCACCTTCCAGATGTGCCACCCGCTGACGGCTTATGACCTACACAGATGAGTCGCGGTTTTGTCATGGTATTTTTCATCGAATTCATGATGCCGCGAATTTCATCGAGGCTGCGCCGATGCCTTTCAAGATCACGGCGCCGGGTCACGTTTGAGTCTTCCTTGCGGGGCTGGTTAAGTAGCCAGAGATTAGATCCAACCACGTTTCTCTGGGACAATCAAGAGTCAAAGAAGAGTGTCGTGTATGTTGTATCAGGGCATCCAGTTGTACAGATACGTCCTCGGGCTCGATGCCATCATAACGACCATCATTAAAGGCCGTTAACCAGGCCAGCTGAACGGTTACCGGTAAGGGCATCAAGCGTTCCTGTTTCAGAATTTCTCGCAATACCCTGCCGCGTTTGATGGTCGCTTCCATAGAAGCTTCAAGTCGCGCCCCGAATCGGGTAAAAACTTCAAG
>QNFD01000531.1 GCA_003645435.1 Gammaproteobacteria bacterium
ACATCGTTAAGCTCGTCAAAATGCCAATGCCCGAGCTTCGCGGTACTTGTTGCCATGACGTACCATGACTGGTTTTTCTCCAGTCGCTTTTGCGCCCGCGTACGCTTCGCCACTATTGCTTCCAGCGAATCCTTCGATTTCAGCAGCCTCTGCTCGATTTTTTTTTGTTCGGTTATATCCTGCAACACGCCGATCGCTTGATTTTCCCTGGTAGTCGGATTCCATCTGGCGATACTTATTTCACGTATCCAGCGTATCTCACCATTAGCCTGTCGAACTCGATATTCCGCATCGGCATCTTTACTTATTTTTCGACTAATATAAATGCCCATCATGCGCTCTTGATCATCCTCGTAAATAAGGTTCAGATCATCCTCAAGCGAGGTTACTTGTTGTAAGAATTCGCCCGTGGATACTCCGAATATGCGTGCAAATCCGGGGCTGATATATTCATAAATTCCCGTGTCTATATTCCAGATGTAATGCCCAATTTCGGGGATGAGCTCAAACTGGCGGACAATCACATTGCGATTTTCCAGATTCTGTTCGCGTTTCTTGTGATCTGTAATATCCTGCAATAATCCGACCGAACCGCTTTCTTTACCGTTGCTATCGTACTGCACGATACCGATCTCTTTAATATGCCGAATCTGGCCGTCTTTGCGATAAACCCGGTATTCGACTTCATGCGATCCCGTGCTTAGATAGGACTTGTATGAGTTCGCGTAGTGCTCTCGATCGGCAGGATGAATCTGCTCGAGCACCTTTTCCCAACTATTCTGGCTTTCGATAACCTCCGCGATACTCATGCCAAATATTTGAGCGTATTCCTGTGTGCAGGAAATAATACGAGCATTTGTGTAGTCCCAGTCGCAATACCCGAAATGTCCTATTTTCTGCGTGGCCTCGAACAGAACTTCACGCCGCCTCAAGCGATCGAGTTCTGCTTCCATTTCCTCGGGAGTTAAATTGATTGGACGAGTAGCCATCCTTTATTCATTTTCTCTTGAGCGCAGAGCTCAGATTCCGACCCACTAAGCCCGTATAGGTTTATATTTTATTTCACTACTGTCCGGTTAAAACTTCATTAAATCGGAAATTATTCATTGAACACAATAAGTTACAGCGAAATTGGAGTGTCCCCGATTTGAATACAGATCCGGCAAAATACCCACCTTATCGACCATTGGTATCGAGAGGGCAGGATGAATACCGGAAAGACGCTGTTTGCGCAGATCATGGATTATCTTCCGTGGAAGACTTTTCACCGGCTGGTGTCTCGATACGATGGGGATCATCGTGTTCGCATACTTCCTTGTACCGAACACTTTCGCGCCCTGGCGTTTGCGCAGTTGACCTACCGGGAAAGCCTGCGCGATATCGAAGTGTGCCTTTCGGCGCAATCGGCCAAGCTGTACCACATGGGTATTCGGTCGCCTATCAAGCGCTCTACCCTGGCCGACGCCAACGAACGAAGAGACTGGCGAATCTACGCCGAGTTTGCACAACGGCTTATCACCCATGCTCGCAAGCTCTATGCCGAAGAGGATCTGGGCCTGGACCTGTCGAACACAATATATGCGTTGGATTCGACCACGATAGATCTCTGTCTGTCCCTGTTTCCATGGGCACCGTTTCGCAGCACCAAGGCCGCAGTCAAAATGCATACGCTGCTGGACCTGCGCGGCAATATCCCGAGCTTTATACATGTTTCCGACGGCAAACTGCACGACGTCAACGTGCTCGATTTCATGATCCCGGAACCCGCGGCGATCTATGTGATGGACCGTGCCTACCTCGATTTCGAGCGACTTTTCGGACTTCACGAAGCTGGCGCGTTCTTTGTCACCCGCGCCAAGTCGAATACCAATCTGCGACGGATCTACTCGGCGCCGAGCAATCGGGCGCAGGGTATTATCTGCGATCAGACGGTGGCCCTGTCGGGGTTCTACAGTCAAAAGAACTATCCCCATCACCTGCGCCGTATTCGCTTCAAAGATCCAGAGACAGGGAAAACGCTCATCTTTCTGACAAACCTCTTTGGTCCTCCACCAATAACCATCTGCGAACTGTACAAAGCTCGCTGGCAGGTCGAGTTGTTTTTCAAATGGATCAAGCAACATCTCCGTATCAAGAAGTTTTACGGCACGTCGGAGAACGCAGTGAAAGTGCAAATCTGGACTGCCGTGTCGGTGTACGTGCTCGTAGCCATCATCAAAAAACGCCTCAACCTGGATGCCTCGCTCTACACATTGTTACAGGTGTTTTCAGTCACCCTGTTCGAGAAAATCCCTTTAAACAAGGCCCTTTTCGACACTAAACATATTCTGGACGACGACATGATTTCTAACCAACTGAATTTATTCAATATTTAACCGGACAGTAGTGATAAAAGTATATGTTTCAGTGTTGATAGAATTTCATGATCCGGTTTATAAGCCCGGCCACACGCGCCGGGCTTATTCTTGCAAAATTCGAAGGGGCCAGTATTGACGTGGTCAAGGTTTTTGATACACCCCAGTTAAGCAACATTTTTCATTTCCGGTAATTGTCTTTCATAATAATCCGGGCTGACATATCCCAGTGTCGAATGTAATCGATATGGGTTATACCAGGCGGATATGTAAT
>QNFD01000532.1 GCA_003645435.1 Gammaproteobacteria bacterium
TGCTACCGGCGGCTTGAAGAAAATTAAAGACGAACTTGGCGGTGACGGTCTGGCCGGCTTTGGTTCCGCAAAAGGCAGTAATGAAGAAGCCTATTTATTCCAGAAGCTGGTGCGTGCCGGCTTTGGCACCAACAATGTCGACCACTGCACGCGCTTATGTCATGCCTCCAGTGTCGCCGCGCTGCTCGAAGGTATTGGTTCGGGTGCGGTCTCGAACCAGGTCGAAGACGTCAAGCAGGCGGAAGTCTTTGTAGTGATTGGTTCCAACCCGACTACCAACCATCCGGTTGCGGCAACCTTCATGAAAAACGCGATCAAAAATGGCAAGAAACTGATTTTGCTCGATCCGCGCCAGACCGATATAGCACGGCACGCTACGCATTTCCTGCAATTCAATCCGTCGACCGATGTATCACTACTGAACTCGATTTTGCATGTCATAGTCGATGAGGGTTTGACCGACGATAAGTTTATCGCCGAACGCACCGTCGACTTCGAAGCGATAAAGGCCAATGTGGCCGACTACAGCCCGGAGAAAATGGCGCCAGTCACGGGTATCGATGCCGAGGATGTGCGCGAGGTGGCGAGACTGTACGCGAAATCGAAGGGCTCGATGATCTTCTGGGGCATGGGCATATCACAGCATATACACGGCACCGATAATTCGCGTTGCCTGATCGCACTGTCGATGATTACCGGTCAAATCGGCAGGCCGGGTACCGGTTTGCACCCGTTGCGAGGGCAGAACAACGTGCAGGGTGCCTCCGATGCCGGCCTCATACCGATGATGTTCCCCGACTATAAACGTGTCGATAACCCGGAAGCCAACGCCCGCTTCTCCGAGTACTGGAACGCCGAACTCGATCAAAAAGCAGGCCTCACCGTGGTCGAAATCATGCACGCAATTCTCGATGGTAAAATTCGCGGTATGTATATCATGGGTGAAAACCCGGCGATGTCCGATCCCAATTTAAACCATGCCCGCGCGGCACTGGCGGCACTCGATCACCTCGTGGTGCAGGACATGTTTCTCACCGAAACCACCGCGTTTGCCGATGTGGTGTTACCCGCCTCCGGCTGGGCTGAAAAAGACGGTACCGTGTCAAATACCGATCGCCGCGTACAGCTCGGCAAGGCGGCAGTACCGCTGCCGGGTGAAGCCAGGCAAGATCTGTGGATTATTCGCGATATCGGCAAGGGCCTCAGTCTCGACTGGAATTACACCCATGTATCCGAGGTTTACGATGAAATGCGCGGCGCGATGCCAAGTATTGCCGGTATCACCTGGGATCGCCTGCTCGAAAACAGTTCAGTCACTTATCCCTGCGCGGATGCCGACGATCCGGGTCAGGGTGTTGTCTTCGTGAAAGATTTTCCGACCCCGAGTGGCAAGGCCAGGCTGGTGGCGGCGAAATCGATTCCTGCCGATGAACAACCCGATGATGAATATCCGTTAATATTGATGACCGGCCGCCAGCTCGAACACTGGCACACGGGTTCGATGACGCGCCGTACCGAGGTGCTGGATGCAATCGAGCCAGTACCGATCGTCTACGTCAATCGTGAAGACCTGCAGGCGATTGGTCTCGAGGCCGGTGGCGAAATTGTCGCCAAATCAAGACGCGGCGAATTGCGCGCCTTCGCGCGTGCCGATGCGGCACTGAAGCAAGGCGAAGTATTCATTCCCTTCTGTTATCACGAAGCGGCAGCGAACCTGCTGACCAACGAAGCGCTCGATCCGTTTGGTAAGATACCGGAGTTTAAATTCTGCGCGATTAAGCTGCAGGTGGCTTAGTATAGATGCTTCGGCTCTAAACGAGGTTTCTGATTGTAGTAGCTAGCCTTCTTAACCCCTCACCCTAACCCTCGCGAGGCGTCGCACCGCCCCAAAGGGGAGAGGGCAGGGGTGAGGGTGTAAATCCCTAATATTTAATATGAAGATTGTCTAACCGCCAGTAACCGGCGGGAAAAACGCAACCTCATCGCCCTGTTTCAGCATGGCTTGCCTATTGGAAAGTTCCTGGTTAACCGCAACCAGAATCTTGTTTTCGGTCGAGAATTCGCTTATCCAGGGTTCGCCGCGCCCTACCAGGCTTTGAATCAGACTTTCAACCGTGTTGATCTGTTCGTTGAATTCAACTTCTTCAGATTTCACATTCAGGGCTTCGCTGAGCCGCGCAAAGTATTTAATATTAATCATGAGCCTGCTCAAATATGGTCGAAGAGTTGAACATCGACTAAATCGCCTTCCATAACACCGCTATTTTCGGCGGGTAAAACGATAAAGCAGTTAGCCCGGCTCATCGAAGTCAAAATACCCGAGCCCTGCATGCCGGTTTTTTCTACCTGCCAGCCGTTGATTGCATCGTTCGAGGCTATGCCGCGCAGGAATTCATGCCTGCCGGGTTTTTTGCGCAGATTCTGCATGGACCTGGCCTTGATCAAAGGTGGTTGCCAGGCCGGCGCCCCGCATAATTTTCTGATCGCAGTGCTCACAAACAGGCTAAAAGTCACCATTACCGCGACCGGATTTCCGGGCAATCCCATAAAAATACAATTGCCGATGCTGCCATAGGTCAGTGGCCGTCCCGGTTTAATCGCGATTTTCCAGAATTCAA
>QNFD01000533.1 GCA_003645435.1 Gammaproteobacteria bacterium
ATTGAATTGCCACGACTGCTTGCAGCGAGTGACGGCATCGCTTTGGACGAGAGCAGCGATGAATTGCTCGGCCTGTTGCTCGCACCGGGCTCCTCGCTCGGCGGCGCGCGCCCTAAAGCATCCGTCCTGGACACCGATGGTTCATTGTCCATCGCCAAGTTTCCGAAACGAGACGATGAGATTGACACCGTTCGCTGGGAAGCCCTTGCCCTAACATTGGCCGAGCATGCTGGCATTGAAGTCAACCCCTGGCGGTTGGAGCGACTGGATGATCGCTTTATCCTGGTCGTACGCCGATTTGATCGAGACGCCGAGCGACGCTTGCCGTTCTTGTCGGCCATGAGCATGGTGGGTGCCGATGACGGTGATACGCGCAGCTATCTGGAAATCGCCGATGCGCTGCGCCAATACGGCGCTGAAGCGTCCAACGACCTGCAAGCGCTGTGGCGACGCGTTGTTTTCTCGGTGTTGATCTCAAATACCGATGACCACCTCCGAAACCACGGGTTCCTGTACAGCGGGAATGCTGGTTGGCGGCTCTCCCCGGCTTACGACCTCAACCCAGTGCCGGTCGATCTTAAACCCCGATACTTATCGACGGCGATCGATCTCTATGACACCCAGGCTTCGATCGATCTGGCACTCACGGTGGCGCCCTACTTTGCCCTGGACGCCGATGACGCGGGAGCCATTGCCAACGATGTTGCGCGCTCGGTTCGTGACTGGCGCACAGTCGCAGCAGGCTTAGGTCTTGCGCGACCGGCAATTGAGCGCATGTCGAGTGCGTTCGAACACGATGATCTGACGAGCGCTCTCGCTCTCTGAGTAATAAACTTGCCTAGCAACGACGCTCAGAAATCAAATTTCATGATGTCGCCGAACTGCCGTGCTACTTTAGGTTTTCGCGATCTTCCAGCGCTTGCTGTATCTCCTGATTCACCTCGTCGGGTGTTTTTTGCCAGAATATGCGTCCGCGTCGAACGAATAACATATCAAGAAAACTACCATTTTGCCTGGTTACCAGGGCTGCAAATTTATCTGTCAGTTGTTCTTTATACCGGCTATTACCAGTCATCATTAAAAATACAGGTTTACCCGAAAAATTATGGTTTTCAACAAATGACCATAGGGGCACTGCGGGTCTAAACCACCAGGTGGGAGAGCAAAGAACGATCAGGTCATAGCGAGAAAGGTCGATGGCTTCATGCTGGATAGGTGTTGTTGTTACTTCTTCATCGGCGTCATTTGATGCGCGCATTTGACCTTTTACTGTTTTTGCATATTGGGGCGCTTTAATCTGTAGCATGTCTGCATTAAAGAACCGTGCTACCTGTTTAGCAGCGCCAAAGGTATTGCCGGTACGAGAATAAACCACTACCAGTGTCCGCGCCGGTTCAGCTCCATCCCTGATGTAGGGTGAACTTTCGACCCATGATGTCTGGGTTTGGTAAAAATAATAAAGAGCCGCGCCTGAAAGCGTTAGTAAAACAAAGCCAATAGTGAATATCCAGGATTTTGGGGATCTATTCATTCGCTCTAATTACGGGCTTACTACTTTACTGCGGCTCTGAGTCAATCATGCCCAGACCTTGGCTTTATACCTTCAGGCGCCAGCTTTTCCAGCGGTACCGGCTTGCTCAGAATCTCATCCAGTTCATCGGCATCTACGCACTCGCCCTCGGCATCGATCAGGGGTAAATCGGAATCATTCCAGCCCTTGATTCCGGTTTTGAGGGATTTCACATTCCTGTAACCCAGTAACATCATGGTTCGGCCCGCGAGGGCACTGCGTCTGCCCGAGCAACAGACCAAAACCACCGGTCGCTCCCGGGCCATCACGAGTTCGGGTTCGGTTTCAAGGTAGTTCCACTCACAGGCTCCTTCCAGCTGTCCTCTTGGCACGTGCAGCGAGCCTTCGATGTGCGCCATGGTGAACTTGGCTGGTTCACGGATATCGACAATCAAAGGCTTTTCGTCGATGTCCATCGCGTCTTCCAGGTCCCAGGGGAAAATTTCGGCAACGGTCTCAAGGGCTTCATTAACAAGAGATTCATAGGTATGCATGGGCGGGCAGTCCAGTTGATACAGGGCAGGGTTACTAACAATTTAGACCGGATTTTACCACAATCGCTTTCGCGTCGGGTGACTTGACAAAACCCTTCAAACTTCAGCCTGGTTCAGTCTCAACCGGGCCACGGGGCGCTCGTCTATAAAGATATGTATGAATGCAGTGATTGCCGCAATAATTGCGGTTGCCCACCAAACCACATCATAAGATCCGGTAGTATCAAATAAATATCCTCCCAACCAGACACCGGTAAAAGAGCCTAGCTGATGACTCAGAAAAACAATGCCATATAGGGTGCCCATGTATCTCAGTCCAAACATCTGCGCCACCAGGCCTGAAGTCGGGGGTATAGTGGCCAGCCAAAGTAACCCTGTGGTGATGGAAAAGGCGTAAACGGAAAAGGTTGAAATGGGGAAAACCAGAAACAGGACCAGGATGATCGCACGACCGGCATAATTAACAACCAATAACCATTTCATCGAATAGATTCCCGAAAGAAAACCGGAGCCCAGTGAGCCAATAATGTTGAATAATCCTATTAATGCAA
>QNFD01000534.1 GCA_003645435.1 Gammaproteobacteria bacterium
ACCTGGGTTTCAAGCTTTATCGATTCACTACCCTGCTCACCGATTAAACTTTCCACGCAGAGCGTCATGTTTTTTTCGAAGCAACCACTGTGTGCGCTTGCAAAATCGAGGTGTAGCGGGATAACCGGCCATTCATCCACCATACCGACCCCATGCACTGCCAGCGAATATCGATAAGGTTCATATTTCTTGGGAATCTGCCAGGATTTATCATTGAATTCACTAAAACTCATACCCGCTTCGATGATTGACAGGTTGTGCTGGATTTGATCGAGTGCTGCACTGTATAGCTCATTTTGTTTTGCTGTCATTCGTGTATAACCGCAGGTCCAGGAACGCGACAGGTCGGCACAATAGCCGTAAGGCCCGACCATGTCGGTGTCGAAAGATATCATCTCGCCTTCGCGACAAATGCTATCAGAGCACTCCTGGTACCACGGATTGGTACGCGGACCACAGGTCAGCAATCTTGTTTCCAGCCATTCTCCACCGGAACGTGCATTTTCGTAATGCAGCTCAGCCCACAACTCCTGCTCACTGCGACCCGGCACGGAATGCTCATAAATCCGTGCCATGCCTGCTTCACAGACACGAATCGTCCAACGCATCAGTTCGATTTCTTGGTCACTCTTGATAGCACGGGCATGCTCGGTCAGCGCCTGACCTTCGACAAAAACCAGGCCTAGTTTTTCGAGTTCCTTAAGCCCGGTGGGTTCAATTTTATCGATTGCGATGCGTTTATTGCCGCTGCCATGGAGGTTAACCAGGTCAGCAATCTCTGCACCCCATTGGGTTACACGTTCATCGACCCGATCGCCGGCAGACATGTATATCCAGGCGATCGAGTTGCGCACCTCGTCGATAGTCTCGAATCCGTCGCAGAGATGATGGCAGCCCTTGAATTCAAACATGATCGCCGGACCATCGGCGAAAATCAGTGCATATCGAATCGCGTTATGTGCGGTCCATACCTGCATATTGCTCGCATCCAGCGCATAGCGGATATTGACCGGATCATAGAGCAATATTGCGGCGCAATCATGTTGCAATAATTGTTGCCTGATTCTCGATAGACGATATTGTCGCGCCTTTACCAGGGTCTCGTGCGCAAGCGGACTCTTAAGTGGCAGATGCGCGCCATCTTGATTCAGATAAGTTTTCTTACGTTCATCGAAAAATACTTCAGGCATGGCTGCGCCCATAAAATCCGATTCGCTCTTCGGCTGAGAAACTGACCCCCGGTTCTTCGTAATATGAAAAAACAGTCATAATCCTTTCCTGGTTGCCTTGCACCGGACTGACTCGATGCAAGGTGTTCTTGCCCCTGAAAACATTGAGCGTTCCCGGACTCAGCACAAGGGTTGAAACCTCCGCCTGGTCGTCCAGCAGGAATTCACCGATGCCATCGTAGTTGGGGTCAGAGTCATCGCGTAAACCACCGCGATAGATAAAATCACCGCCTTGCTCGGGGGACTGCAACAATAGCGTGACGGTAAATTCGGAGCGATCGAAATGCCAGTTGAGTGCTTCACCGTCACGATAGGACATCACGTTTACCCTGGCCAGTAAGTCGTCCATAACATGCAGGCTGGGTTTGTTCATAATTAGCGCAAGAAACTCGGCGAAGGGTGGCCAAAGATACAGCTCGACCAACACGGAGTCCGGAATCTGATCCGAACAAATCGTGTGGTTGATAGTTTCGAATTCCATCAACGCCGGGTGATCGGATGGCAGTCCTGACGCCATCGGGGCGAAGTAAATATTGTGTCGTCGTTGATGGGTAAAGGCGTGGTTCGCAAGCTCGGCTGTCACCTGCCGCAGGGCCTTGCCGATAGTATCGGGTCGAATGAATGTTTCGAGATTGCACATACCCCCGGTTTCAAGTTCAGTCCGGCAGCGTGAAACCAGGGCTTTTCCCGCATCGTCATTTAGGCGGTGCAAGGGGTAGCGTTTCAGGTCAACAATGTCTTCAATCATGGTACCTCCGTGAGTAGAGCTGGTATTAAACCAAGAATTACTAATGCAGTAGCTAATATTATGTTATGTTGGCCTAGAATAACTTACCCAAGAAACTATCGATGTCGCTCAAACTGCCACCCCTGAACGCCTTGAAAGCTTTCGAAAGCGCCGCACGCAATGGCAGCTACGTAACCGCGGCCGAAGAACTTCATGTTTCACCCGCGGCCGTCAGCCAGCAGGTAAACAAGCTCGAGAGTTATTACGATAAACAATTATTCACCCGCTTCAATAACCATATCCTGCTCACCGATGCCGGCACTTCGATATATTCAGTACTGGCGCCACCACTCACGGAGCTGTCGCAGCAATCCCGCCGCTTGCTCGACGGGCAAGCTCGAACACGGTTGGTGGTCAGTGTGCTGCCTTCGCTGGCGCAAGCCTGGTTGGCGCCGCGATTCGTGTCTTTTTGTGAGCATAACCCTGGAGTCAGTATCCAGTTACGGGTCGAAGAAGATCCAGTCGATTTTGCCCGTGACAACATCGATTTGAGAATATGTTACGGCACCCGTTTCTACCTGGACTTCAAGCATGAGTTGTTGTTTAAAGACAGGGTCGCGCCACTATGCAGTCCGGCATTTATGAAAGCGCATGAC
>QNFD01000535.1 GCA_003645435.1 Gammaproteobacteria bacterium
CTGCGACTTCTTCTTCGGAACGACCGTTCAGGTCAATTTCGACCAGCATCTTATTGATCGTTGCATTGTCCATATCGTAATTGCGGATCATTTCGTAAGCACAGGGCCATACTTTCTCGCCGCCAGCCCAGGCCATCTTCTTGACCCATCCATAAGGTTTGCCGCAGTCACCTGTCATGTCAGGATTCGGCCCCCAGGAGGCATCCGTGAAACAGCCTTCTTCAAATTTCGGGAACTTGACAAATTCACCTTCATAAAGCGAGCCAACCCAATGAGGCTCCCAAACCCATAGAATGACAGGTGCCTTGCGCTCGTAGGCTGCTTTCAATTCAGCAAACATAGCCGCATCCGTACCCGGGTGGATAACTTCGAAAGGCAGGTCCAGCGCCTTGATCAGATTTTCGTCGTGATCACCCCAGGATACGGGGCCACCGACATAGCGTCCCTTTGGCGCAGTATCGGCAGTGGCAAAGATTTCGGCGCATTCTTTCAGTGCTTTCCAGTCGGGCAGGCCGGGGCATTTTTCTTTCATGTACAGTGGATACCACCAGTCTTCAACACCTTTCAGACCGGTTTCTCCCATGTCCAGAACCTTTCCGGTAGCGACAGATTTCTGCAGGTTATGCAACTGAGTGGTCTGCCAGGTTTCCATCGAGACATGAACATCACCGGCTTCAAAGCCGGGGTAACGGCCTGAATCATCGACCACCATCAGTTCGGTGTTGTAACCGTTGGTTCGCAGAATCAGAGTCATGATCTCGGCTTGCAACCCGATACTTGTCCAGTCTGCGATCATGAATTTAATTGGCTCATCCGATTCGGGAACACCCGCTGCCATGGATGTCGTCGGTGCAGCCACACCGAGACTTATTGCAATAGCGATTATGCTATTTAATATTTTTCTAACGCTCATTTTTACGCTCCAGTAGTTATCAGGTAGTGGTCCGATTTAAATCGGCTTTCCTACCCTTTTACGAACCAACCGTTATCGACATACAAAGCCGCACCGTTGATAAAACTAGATTCTTCTGATGCCAGGAATAAAGCAGCAGATGCGACCTCTTCGGGTTCGCAAATTCTGACCTGCGTGGCTTCAAGATCAGCCTCTTGCCATTGTTGACCGAGGCCATCGAGCTCATCGATTTCTCGCAGCCCATGAGCCGTTTTGACGAAACCGGGGCAAACCGCGTTGCATCGAATTCCGTGTTCACGATATTCGACTGCGATCGCGTTCGATAGCATCAATACGGCTGCCTTGGTAATACAGTAAAGTGATTCGTAAACAAAGGCCTTGCCGCTACCGATGGAGGCCGTCACGACTATTGATCCACCACCATTGTCTTTCATGTGCTGCACGACTTTACGGGTTACCATAAACGCAGAGCGCAAATTTATATCCATCAAACGGTCATAATCTTCGTCTGTGGTTTCATGAAAGGGTTTTACGATGATAGTGCCGGCGTGATTAAACAGGGTGTCGATGGTCCCCATTTGCGTAATCACGCTCTCCAATGCCTGATTAGTTTGATCTCGATTGGCAAGGTTAGCCGCCTGGAAAAAGGCCTTGCCACCCGCGCTTTCAATTTCGTCAACAAACGCCTGGCCGGCTTCTTCCTGGATATCGATAACTGAAACCCGGGCACCTTCGGCAGCGAACATTCGTGCCGCAGCAAGACCTATGCCCGCGGCGCCGCCTGTGACCAGAACTGACTTACCCTCGAAACGGTTTCGAACTCCGGGGTTTGTCGATGCGATTGGATGATTCAAGCGTGCATCCCTTCAGTTAGATATATTTATATATTTGTTAGACCTTTGGAACATTGAGTCACTTTTGGAACATTGAGTCAAGCAAATACTGGGATTGCCGGCATTGGACCCAAGACACAGAAACGGGGTGTTTAGGAGGCGTCGGCTAATCGCGCCAGGCGTTGTTCTTCTTCGAGCATAGCCTGTTTTATTTCTTCGAGTACCGCGTCGACGTCCGCGTCCACCTCGACGGTGCTGAATTCACCGCTCAGTTCAATCTCAGGGTGCAGTTCACCCGCTTCGTATAATGCCCAGATTTCTTCTGCGTACCGGGTATTTAAAATTTCAGGGGAAAATAGGCCATAGTAGCGGGTGATTTTGTTCACATCGCGAGTAAAAAAACTTTCGGCATGGTTGTTTGCGGCAGCGTTGACTACCTGCGGAAGATCAATAATGACAGGACCATAGTCATCGACGAGCACGTTGAACTCCGACAGATCACCATGCACCAGGCCTTCACACAACATGCGAACGACGTAGCGTATCATCAGTTGATGATCTTCAACCGCTTGCTCGCTCGACATCGCAACATCGTTCAGACGAGGTGCTTCGAATCCCTGGTCATCGCAAATTAGCTCCATCAGCAAAACGCCATCGAAGCAGCCATAGGGCTTTGGCACGCGTACATCAACACGGGCCAGCCGATACAATGCATCAACTTCGGTATTTTGCCAGGCTTGTTCCTGTTCCCTGCGACCGTAACGCGAGCTTTTTTCCATCGCTCGTGCGCGGCGACTATTGCGTACCTTGCGACCTTCCTGATATTGCGTCGCCTGCTTGA
>QNFD01000536.1 GCA_003645435.1 Gammaproteobacteria bacterium
CAACCAGGATACACAGTTCGTCTCACTCAACGGTCGGCTCGCCTACGCGTTCGAGTGGACATCATGGTACCTGCGGCCCTATCTGGGTGCAGCGTATAGCTACCTTGATTACGGCGACTTCTCTGAGCAAGGTGCAGGCGGGGCGAATCTGCAAATCACGAGAGACTCGGATTCGCTGACCAGCATGCAATCGGGAATCGAACTTGGCGGCGAATTCAAGATCGGGAAAAAGACGCTGGTTCGACCGTTCCTGCGGACCGGCATAATTCACTTCCTGTCCGAGCCTGAGCAGTCGGTTACCGCAACGTTCGAGGGCGCACCGACAACCATCGAACCATTCACCATTACGAACGATGGCTTCGATGACACGTTCATGGATGTGTCGGTCGGGTTCGATATCTTCGCACCGCGGGAAATCGATGTCCGTGTCAATTACTCCGGGCTGTATTCGGATAACCTCAAGCAAGGGTCGATCATGGTAAAGATCGCGAAACATTTCTGAACAAACGCATTGATAAGGAACAGGACCGGGTGGAGCCCGGTCCTAATCCGTTCGCCCAGGAGAAAGTGTTAACTATGTCTCCAGTATGAGGTGTAAGCCATGTGACCGGAATGGACCTAAATAAACCCGGCACCTTATTCATCAATTACACATTTTGGAGAAAGGTCATGAAAAGATTATTGTTATCCGCAGTGTGCATTATTTTCCTTACCATGCCCGCAGTTTTACATGCTCAAGAAAAAGCCCTTCTTGGTAAGAGTAATTTTGCATTAAAGTTGGACTATATCGTCTTTACCGATAGCATTTTTGATAGCCCTCTGGCTGAAGATGATGGTGTATATGTCGGCATCGAAGGTTACGGCAAGATCTCGCCAAATTTATACATCGGCGGAGAAATCGGGCAGGGCACAAATGTTGATATATTGGGTGACGAAATAGATTTCTTTCCTGTTGAACTAAACCTGAAGTACGCAATAGAAACTGCCAGTAACTTCGTTGTCGATTTCGGCGCCGGTGTTTCTTACAGTTACACGGAGGTTAGTCACCAGGGCTTTTTTGGCCCCATTGAAACGATAGATGACTGGGTATGGGGCGGGCAGTTGTTCGGGGATTTGACCTACAAGATCAACTGGTTCTCCATTGGACTCAACGCCAAGTACCAATTCACTGAAGACTTCAAAGACGCAGATGCTGGTTTAAGCAACTGGAGAGCCGGTATACAGATAGGTGCAGTTTTTTAGATTGGATTCGATCAATACGACCCGAAGTAGATAGATCGCAGAATAGTCAACACTATTCCACGATGGCATGGACTTTACATAAGCATTATCATGCGAGAATGGCCTAGCTTGACATGTCATGATTTATCTTGATAGGCTGCACGGCATGGCCTCTATTAAGATCAGCTCAAAAGTAGAGCAAGCAGAATGGCGCGCATTGCAGGATCTCGCTCAAGAGTCGCACCAGAGTATCTCCGGGTTGCTAACGGAGGCAATTGCCGACTTCGTTCGCAAAAGACGCCTGCGCCCGATTGTCCTCAAGCATCTTGAGGACTCCATCGCTGAAAACGAGGAATTAGGCCGACGCCTTGCAGAGTGACCGCATCCAATTCCTTTCGGTCGACGAGGTATTGGCCATCCACGAACGCTTGATAGAACAATTCGGCGGGACATCCGGCGTGCGGGATATGGGTCTGCTGGAAAGCGCTTTGTTCAGACCGCAATCCGGTTACTACAACGATTTGTCCGAGATGGCGGCGGCACAATTCGAATCACTGCTGCTAAACCACCCGTTCGTGGACGGAAATAAGCGTGTGGCTTTTTTTGCTACAGACATTTTCCTTCGCCTGAATGGCTGGAAAATATCTGTGGATGCAACAGCTGCCCATTCATTTCTGATTGGTGCGCTAGAACGCAGTGAATGCGACTATAAAAATTTGCTACCTTGGATTCGAGGCTCACTCTTGGAATTGGAATAAATCCGGTGATAGCTTACGTATCGCCCCCCAAATGCCTTGGAAAAGGAACAGGACCGGGTGGAGCCTGGCCTTAATCCGTTCGACCCGGAGAAAGTGTTAACTATGTCTCCGGTATAAGGTGTAAACCATGTGACCGGTATAGACCTTTGAAAGTATGGTGGTGATGGCTGGACTTTAAATGACACCATCTTTCCGGGCATCGCGAAGCGGTGGCAGGAAAGATCTGAGGCGGAATTTATGCCGGGTAAAACCGAAGGTTTTGCCCGGCTAACCACCGACCCCGGCATTATGAGAGCGATTAGTCAATCATAAGCTATTGTTTTTATTAACTAAAGCCAAGGGGCGTTCGTTGCTAAGTGCATGACAGTGCATAACGATGCACAACCAGGTCCTGCAAATCTCCCGCAGCACCTTGCAAGCAACTTTTGACAAGAAATAATCCCGGCACCTTTATTAGACATGAATTACCCTCGCCTCTTCGCACCACTGAATCTCGGCTTCACTACGTTGAAGAATCGGGTGCTCATGGGTTCCATGCACACGGGTCTCGAAGACGGCAACAAGCACGAGCGCCTGGCTGTCTATTTCGCGGAACGTGCACGTGGCG
>QNFD01000537.1 GCA_003645435.1 Gammaproteobacteria bacterium
CCGTGACCATGTTTTCAAACAGATTGAGATACCAGGGAGATAGTGCGGCTATACCCTCTGGTATCCATTGACCGCCCATTAAAGGAAAACTGTTAAAGATCAGGCCTGCCTTTAATCCTGCGACGAATCCCCCGGATACAACCGTCAGTAACACCAGGCTGGTCAGGGCCAGCGAAATGTTTCGCCAATTTTTCACCGTCGAATCTTTTAAGGCCTGGTATCTTCTGCTTTGATTCAAATCCAGGATTGTCCAGAGAATGAACCCATAGATCAGTATCGCGCTAAGTAAATGGGCGGTGAGACGATATTGACTGACGTGGGGATTGCTTACCAGGCCGCTCTTGACCATGTACCAGCCGAGCAGGCCCTGCAATCCACCGAGGCCGAACATGATAAATAGCCTGGGGGTCAACCCTTGTGGAATCTTCTTGCGCCACCAGAAGTACAGGAATGGCAGCAGGAAAACCAGTCCAATCAGCCGGCCCAACATTCTATGCGAATATTCAAACCAGAAGATCGATTTGAATTCATCAACATTCATGTCGCGATTTATCTTCTGGAATTCCGGTGACTGTTGATAGTTACCAAATTCCTGTTGCCATTGCTCGCTGTTCAGCGGCGGGATGGAGCCATGAATCGGATGCCAGTTCACCATCGAAAGGCCTGATCCGGTGAGACGGGTGACGCCACCCAGGATCACCATCGCGAAAATCAGGGCAAGACAGGTGAGTAGCCACCAGGAAATCGCCTGGTTCGGATTCGGGCTCATAAGCATGAATTAATAATACAGTGGTTAATGATATAGATATTTAAATTTTTCGAACGGTACCTAAAATACTGCGCTAAAGCACAGACATAAAAAAAGGCGCCTATGCGGCGCCTTTCTCGTCCTAGCTGCCTTTATAATTATTATTTCGCAGCAATCTCCTCCAGTTTTTTGGCTTTAATGATTTGGCCGTCGAGGGCCGCATCTTCAATGGACCTGCCATAGGCCACTGAAATTAATTGGCTGTAGTAGACCACAGGCATCTCAAACTTACTACCAAATTTTTTACTTATTTCATCCTGGTATATTTCGACATTTGTTTGACACAGTGGACAGGGGGTTACTATCATATCCGCACCGTGATCGTAAGCCGATTCATCGACTACGGTGACTGAAAGACTGCATCAGAGCTTATCCGCGCCGATATGCTCGATCACGTCCAATCCAGGTCCCGACATTTCGAAAGCCTCGGCGAATCCACGAACAAAACGGCCACTGACGGGATTTACCTCGAACAGGTGAAAATCCTGCAGTGGTTCGATCACCTTGATAATTCCGCCAAATTGCCGCTCAAACTCGGCTATTACCAGGGTGAACAGCGCCGAATCACGTTCGATTCTGCGTGCCTCACCCCGCAACACAATGCGTCGCCTGGCAAACAGGTTACGGCAACTCTCCTCGCTTTCGATCAGCAACAGACCAACCGAGCCATTGGTGATTAAGTTGACTGTATGTTTTGCCAGCTCACTCAGAAATAGATAGTACTTTCCTTCAAGCCGCACATAGGGTGCGTAGCTGGCAAGGGGCTGGCTGTCGCTATCCAGAGTCGCTAGCTGCAAAGTTTTCAGGCTTTCGCGTAGTTCCTCGAACTCCTCTTGCACACTTGTCGATTTGTCCTGGTCGGTCACAATGTATGGCTCGCTCGCCGGCAAACGGCAAATCAGTTTTAATTGTCGACTATTGTGCCATGCGAACAACCGGCTTCCTACTAAACTGACATGGGTGGGGATATCGGGCGGAATTTACTGTTGATTTTTCATCGAGTCCGGGGCCGGACAAAAAAAACCCCACGGTTAAATGGGGTCAACACACAAACTCATAACTACAGGGTTGGTAACAATTATATAGTTACAAACCAGCGGAAACGGGGTGTAGTTCTCAGTTTGGTGTTTTGTCGAAATAAGTTATATGTGCCAATGACTTATTCAATAACTTAGTCGACATAGTTAATGTTAATTATCAATTATGAGTGGATTCGTAACCCCAAATGTTGGTATCAAACCCGGCTTCGCGTATTTTTTCCGCTCGCTCCGCTATGTAGCGTTGAAAACTGGGTTCGCTTAAATATGCCTTTTGCAGGACATAATCGTAAACCGACTGGAAGTGAAATGTTTTCATGAAAGCGCCGATGCGCATTACCTCGACGCCAGAGGCATCAAAAAACACAACCGAAGGCGTATAGACGATGCCGAGCTCGCGAATCCACTGTTTCAATTCTATTTGCTTACCGCCAGGGGTGACGATCTTCGCATCGGAATTAATATCGAACTGGACATTTTGCATTTCAACGACCAACTGCCGGGTCGCCGGGTCAGCTAGTATGCGCCGGTGCAAGATCTCGCAATTTTCGCAGTCACCTGACTCAAAATAAACAGCCAGCGGTCTATCCGACTGTGCTGATAACTTATCCAGCCGATCGGTTGAAATGAAGAACACTTCATCGATCAGCTTCGCCGAAGACGATTTCTGTTGATCGAGCATATAACTGCTGAAACTGATCTTGCCATCCTGATGCTCGGCCACATAACGCAACGCAGCC
>QNFD01000538.1 GCA_003645435.1 Gammaproteobacteria bacterium
ACCCTGGACTACGGCATCGCGGTCGAAGGATTGATGTGCAAGCGCGAACGGGAGTCGCGCCTTTTGGGTCTGAATTAAAATTCTCCCCAAACGCTAGTATGATTTTAACAACCGAATCTACCTCATTTTTGCCATTGATTCGGTAGAATACGCCCCTTGCCTTATCGAGGAGAGTTACGTGAAAGTCATTGTAATACCGGTCACCGCTTTTGAGCAGAACTGTTCGCTGCTGATCTGTGAACAAAGCAACCAGGCCGCCATAGTAGATCCCGGCGGCGATATCGAACGGATACTGGCGGCAATCGACGAGGCTGGAGTAAATGTCGAAAAGATCCTGCTCACCCATGGACATATCGATCATGCCGGGGGCGTGTCCGAATTGGCAAAGCGGCTGAATCTGCCGATCGAAGGACCTCAACGAGGGGATAAGTTCTGGATCGATCAACTTCCCGAGCAGGCCAGCCAGTTCGGCTTTGACGAGTCGGATACCTTCGAACCGGACCGATGGCTGGAAGACGGCGATACGGTCGAGGTGGGTAACGACAGGCTGCAGGTCATCCACGCGCCGGGACACACCCCCGGGCATGTAGTTTTCTACGATGCTGCCGCGCGCCTGGCGGTCGTCGGGGATGTGCTGTTTCGGGGTTCCATCGGCCGCACCGATTTTCCGGGCGGCAATCACCAGGACTTGCTGGACTCTATCCGAATAAAACTCTTTCCCCTGGGGGACGATGTCAGGTTCATGCCAGGACACGGACCCGTTTCCACCTTTGGGGATGAGCGACAGCACAACCCTTTCGTAAAAGATCCAGGGTTCGCCTGACAATCAATCGAAGCTGAATTCCTCGTCTTCCACCGGGAAGAACCAGGAGACCGCTTAGTACCCTAAGCATAGGAGTGAGAGGCGAACCTCGGCCAAATGCAGACATTTCGCAATGACCTGATAATATGTTGTCGAGTCTAATTCCTTTTAGTTATGCTGTTATGCGCATTTCCAATAGTTGACTATAGTATCAATAATGCTACTATCTATAAATGAGTGGCATAGCTAAGATCTTGATGGAAATGAGATCAAATCCCAAGGGGGTTCGATTCTCCGATCTTAAAAAAGCCTGTGAACATTACTTTGGCCCTCCCCGGCAACATGGCACAAGCCATTGTATTTACAAAACACCGTGGCCAGGAGATCCTAGAGTAAATATCCAGAATCAAAAAGGAAAAGCTAAGCCTTACCAGGTCAGGCAAGTACTACTTGCCATAGAGAAATTAGAGGTAGGTTATGGTTCCTGAAATCGATAAATATACATATCGGGTTATGTGGTCTGAAGAAGATCAAGAGTATGTCGGATTGTGTTCCGAATTTCCCAGCCTGAGCTGGCTAATGCCTAGCCTTGAAGCTGCGTTGAAAGGTATAAGGGCGTTGGTTAAATTAACTGTTAAGGATATGGCTAAAAATGATGAACCTATTCCCGAACCACTATCGGCAAAAAAATACAGTGGGAAATTTATGGTGCGTGTGCCTCCAGAAGTTCATCGGCATTTAGCTATGGAAGCAGCGGAATCTGGCGTCAGTCTTAATCGTCTGGCAAGCGCCAAGCTTGCTCAATAATGCACATAACAAATTCTTGCAGCCGGACCCAGCAGCGCCAGGCCGCTGAAGAAAGGCGTTAGGGCCACCAAATTCTTAAAAGTATTTGATGATTGATCACACAGGAATTAATGTTAAAAATTTAGCTCTAAGCAGGAAATTCTATGAGTCGGTTCTTGCCACCATAGGATATGAAGTCCGCGTAGAGCTCGATGGTGCTGTTGGATTTGGTTCGAAGGAACCCAGTCACGGAGATGACCCTGGTGGCGATTTCTGGATAGCCGAAGGCGATCCCTCCTTCCCAAGAAACCATATTGCTTTTCGTGCAGCAAGCGTTGCACAAGTTGATGCTTTTTATGAGACGGCTTTAGCTGCAGGTGCACGTGACAATGGTGCACCAGGTTTGCGCCCCCACTACCACACAAGCTATTACGCAACCTTTGTATTCGATCCCGATGAGTACAATATAGAAGCGGTTTTTCACTGCGGAGGCTAAACGTGAGATTTTGCCCTAACTAACGCATGCAGACGTACCGCCAAACAGAAGCGTAAGTATCTCATCTGGTTCATTCCTCGCCGTTGGCCTCTGACTTCCCAGCGTCCTCTTCGGTGCGAATATCGCCATTTACCAGAAGCTATCTGTATTCGCTTTTAGCCGCCCGAAGCCCGGGCCGGACTATGCGATCATCTGGTAATAGATGTTCTGCGGGTGTTCGGCTTCGATGAAGAAGTACCAGCGTTCACCCATTAATCCCAGGAATTGCAGCAGAAAGGCGGCAGCGCAAAACAGCAATGCGTTGTCATCGCCAATCACCAGTAACAACAGGGGCAATAGAAATCCGCACAGCAGGAAGGCGCGTCGCACCAGGCGCAGCACTGCCGGACCATAGGCGTGCATGAAGGCGCGCGTGTTAAAGCTTCCGCCCATGGCGCCCTGCGCGATCTGTCGAATCGTCGGGTGGTGCACGCCGATAGCCGACTGCAGGCTGGTCGGACT
>QNFD01000539.1 GCA_003645435.1 Gammaproteobacteria bacterium
GGTTCGACTCCCTTCTTACTAGGCTCGAATATTTCTATTCAAGTGAAAGCTATTCTCAGAGTCGTATTGTGACTTAAGTTTCCGTAACCGAGGATAGTTGGCGCCATAGGAATCGGCAACTGCTTCAGGGGCATTGGAACTCAAATAGTTAATGTAGGTACCGGCGCGGTTGAACGGTTTCATATCCTTGATTGACCGGTCAACCCAAGCCATAGAGTCATCGGATTGACTGGAGTGGCCCCAGCTCATATTGAAGAAATAACTACTGCTATGTTCATCCCGCAATATTGGGGTTGCCTGAGCACTAACCGCGCAAGACGCGCCATGCATATAGTGTCCAACACCAATCGACCACCCGGCAGGGGCCTTTTCAATGATGGTTACAAAAGTATTGATTGCTGAATCTGTCCATTCAGGAATAGTTACGCCGCGCCAATGGTTATAGTGTCCATCACTTTCTTTCGGTGTGCCGGTGTCCGGTTTGGAATTGGCTGCGACGAAGCTATTAATTTCCTTGGTGATTGCGGTGATTTGACTTAATTTTGTGGGGCGTAAGCCGTCAAATATTGGTGGGCCAAACTTTCTGACGGGTGTTAGCACGGCTTGTAATGAAGATTCATCGCCGGAATAACAGACAGTCGTGACTAACATTGGTGGATTTGTTGAAGAAATTGAAATCTCAATCATCAATTCATCCGGTGCATCGGCCATGATGCCTCGATAAAATTGTAGGTATTCACCGAGCATTTCAAGCGGATAGACGAGGATCCCTCCATACACCTCTGCTAACGGATGAACCTTATATTCAAAGGCGGTGACAATTCCGAAGTTGCCACCGCCACCACGAAGGGCCCAAAAAAGGTCTTCATTTTGTTCGTCCGAAACTCTTAATTGGTTGCCATCTGCAGTGATGATGTCCATGGCAACGACATTGTCCGCTGTCATTCCGTGTTTCCCTGACACCCAGCCCAAGCCGCCTCCAAGTGTCAGCCCACTGACTCCTACCATCGGATTACAAGCAAGCGGGACAACGACTCCAGCATCACTTAGCGTGTATTCCAGCGTTCCGCACCTAACACCTGCACCCACTCGCACGGTACGATCTTCAACGCTCAGCTCAATTTCCTGTAGCAATGATAAATCTACCACCATGCCACCTTCACAAACCGATTGACCCATAACGTCACAGCCGCCCGATTTAACGGCAATCTCAAGGCTATTGGCTCGGGCGAATTCAATGGAACGAACCACATCCTGTGCCGTTTTGCACTGTGCAATGATCGCGGGGTATTTGTCGGTCTGTGGATTAAAACTAAGGACTCGCCGCATCCCGTCGTAGCCTGCATCCGATGCCAGCAGAACTTTCCCCTGAATTGACTTTCCAAACGCAGCCAGTGACCCATCAAGCTTGCCAGCATCCGGGTCAGTGACCCCTAGCTGATCGGAGGCACTAGCCACTGATGTCAGTAGCAGACCACCGGCTGATAGCAGGGTTTGTCGCACAAACTGCCTGCGAGATTGGCTTTTTCTAAGCAAATTTGTCATCGGTGCAAATCCTCGGGAAACGTAGAATTAACGACACTTATGGCTTATTTTACAGTCGTAGTGCTGCTACCGCACCGCCTACACAATTGTGCAACCCTGGTTGTTTGTCAAATTCACTGCTGGAACTAAGCGGTGAAAACTGTAGTGCGACGGCGTAAAATTCGAGCAGGCACAAAATTACTAAACATGAGGTAATTGTTCCGAGAAATCTCATGAGCGTCTGCTCCTGGCCGATAGCGGCCCGTCATCTTGTTGATTTCTCGTTGATCTGAGCGTCCGCAATTGGAAAAAGGCGGCGTTCAGAGCCCGATTTCGCCTGACAATCAGATACTCGCTAGTACGGCTAGCCACTTCGTATCAACCCCTATTAACAGCTACGACGCAAAGCGCTATAGTCTGTGCATGCGCCGTTTTCGCGACAGGAGAGCACTCGTTCCCAGCGTCCTGCTGGCGCTCTTGCTGCTTGCCGCGCAATTCGCCGGACTAGCACACGCTTACGAGCATGACGCCAGTGCACCGCAAAATCAGACTTGTACTTCATGTATAGCAGCCAGCCAGCTGGCGTCTGCCTGTGTCGATATTCCCACCACTACCTGTGCCAAATTGCCGGGTTTGTCGCGGTCTGCGACACAGAATATTGAATTCGAATCTTTCCACACAATTATCTTCCGGCAACGCGGCCCACCTGCAGCACTCTGAAATCGTAGTAACGAAACGATGAAGTCACCGGGAACTGCTGCCGTGTGATTCGCATCAGATACGGCAGAGTCGACGAATTAGTCGATCCACGCCTCATCAACAGAGTGATGTGTCAAATGAATTATCTAAAGCCAATAATGGCGCTCCTGGTGTTCACGATACCGGCGATGCCTGTGCATGCAGAGGATCTTGCTGATGAAGTTGCCGAACTGCGGCAGCTACTGATTGAGATTCAACATGATTACGATTCACGGATCAGCGATCTGGAGGCGCGACTGGCGAAAGCCGAGCGCCAGGCACGCGGTGCGGAGCGCAATGCGGATGAAGCAATAGA
>QNFD01000540.1 GCA_003645435.1 Gammaproteobacteria bacterium
ATAAGGCACAGCAGTTTATGGGAATGACGCACCTGCCGGCATTTGCCTGTCACGATGTTTTAAAAAATCCTGATATAGAAGAAGATTTCAAGCGCTACAAGAAACACCTGGCAAAGCAGTTCGGATTATAAAAAGACAATAGTGGCCAGTGTTCGTTTATTTTTTACCGTAGTTAAGTCTGCCTGGTTAAACTGGTATAAGACTGAACACCACCCATTTAATGAAATAGAGATTCAGAATGTTCAAGCATCATGAGGCATTAAAAGACGCATTGTTACGCCCTCTCTGGCATGACCCTGAGATTATGCCAAAGCCATTGCCGCCTTTGACAAAGGACGAGAAGTGCGAGTTGCTTATCGTGGGTGGTGGTTTTACAGGCTTATGGGCCGCTTTGCAGGCCAGGGAGCGCAAGCCTGATGCCGATATTATTTTAATCGAACAAACCTTTGTCGGTGACGGCGCATCTGGACGAAACGGAGGCTTTTTAAGTAGCAGCATTGCCCATGGTGAAACCAATACCGAAGCTCAATTTCCCGGTGAAAAAGAGAAAATTGAAGCGCTGGGTATTCAGAATATTACCGAGTTGCTGGATACGCTGAAGCGCTACAACATAGACGCGCGCTATGAAGAAGCAGGTGAAACGAGTGTTGCACTGAGCCCCCAGGCAGCTGAAGAAATGTACCAGGAGTATCTGCAGGCCAGGGGAGAAGGCGAAGATGTAACCTGGTATGACAAAGATGCCATACGAGAGCAGGTTGACTCACCAATGTTTTATGCAGGCCTTAAACATAGAGATGGTTTGAGGGGTGTTATCGATCCAGGTCGATTGTGCTGGGGGTTAAAGCACGTATTGCACAGTCAATTTGGTGTTCGTATTTTTGAAGGCTGTAAATTGAAAGACGTAAAACCTGCTGACACAACGGGTATGAAAGCTACCTGTGAAGGTGGTGTGATTCACAGTGATAAAGTACTGATGGCAACCAATGCTTATACCAGTTCTATTGGCAAGATTCGCCGTTCCGTGATTCCAGTGTGGGATTATCAAATTTGTACCCAGCCGCTGACCGATGAACAGTTAGATAAAATCAACTGGGGCAAGCCGGAGTCGCGCCATGCCCTGAGTGACCAGGTAAACATGTTCCACTACTTCCGGTTGACCCAAGACAATCGAATTACCTGGGGAGGTGGCGGCGCTATTCGTTACTATTTTAATCGCGGCATCGATAAAGACTTGATGGATATGCCCGCCAGGCATGAGCAGTTGGTGGTTGAGTTTTTTGAAATGTTCCCTCAACTAGAGGGAGAAGTTAAGTTCAGTCATCGCTGGGGCGGCATTATTGCAACCTCTACGCGTTTCTGTGTAGTGCCGGGCGTGATGTATGACGGCCGCCTGGCCTGGGCGGTCGGCTATACCGGCCACGGTGTCAGCGCTTCTCGTTTCGGTGCACGTATTGGTATTGAGTTGCTTGGGTATGAGCCTTCGGAATTGATTAACATGCAATTTGTGACTAAAAAAGCATTGCCGTGGGCACCTGAGCCATTCTGTTGGCTGGGCGTCAAGTTTACTCAAAACGCCCTGGTGAAAGCTGATAAAAATAACGGTAAGCGTGGCTGGTGGCTGAGGTCTTTAGATGCTTTAGGCCTGGGGTTTAACTGCTAAACGCCTCGTCTAACCTATGGCAGACAGGAACGGCCAGTAAAGATGGGGGTCGAACGCTTCACATTATTCCGGCAGATAGTCCTCGCTCCAGCTTTCCGACACCACGCCCTGTCGAATCAGGGTTTCGATTTCGTCGTTCGAATAGCCGAGTCCCGCCAGTATTTCCCGGCTGTCGATGCCGTATTTCGGGGCCGGGGACGGTATCGAAATCCGTGACGATTGCGGCCGGATCGCGTTGGGCGCGACGATGTCGACGCAACGCCCGCCCGGGTGCTGGTCATGGCGAACGAAACTGAAGGTGGCATCGCTCAAATCCGGAGAGCCCTTGCTTTCAGGCTGCAGATGTTGCTCGCGCAGCGCCTGTAGCGTCGCAAGCGGCGCAAAACCGGCGTCGATTCGCTGTAGAAGATCGGCCCAGTGAGCAAGCTTCTGCCGTTGGAATGATTCGGCCAGTGCATTTTGCAACTGCTCGCCCTCGAGTCCTGAAATCGATTCCAGGCCCGGCAGTTTTGCCAGTTCCGGCAAGTCCTGCTCTTCGATTGCCAGGAAAAACCAGCCATCGGCCGCCTGGTAGCAGTGATAGAGCGGGCCCCAACCCTTGACCGCGCGGCCGGCCGGCTCGTCGAAGGGTGGGCGGCCGTCGTAGTCGATCATGAAGGGTAGCTGGATCAGTTGACCGGCCGCCGCGAGCGAGGCGCGCGCGGTGCCGCCTTCGCCCTGGTAAAGCGCCATCGAGATCGCGAGCGCGGCGGCGAACCCGCCGAGCACGTCGATGGTGCCGAGGTGCGCATGCTCTTCCGGGGTGTCGAGACTACCGCCGAAACGCGCCATGACGCCGGTCGAAGCCTGCACCAGGTCGTCGTAACCGGGATAGTTGCTGCGCGGCCCAGGCATCGGTGCGCCGTAGGCATCGAGCA
>QNFD01000541.1 GCA_003645435.1 Gammaproteobacteria bacterium
AAGGCATGGTTTCCGGTCGTGGCTGGATCGCGATAGCCCTGGTAGTATTTGCTACCTGGCGTCCATTCCGCGTGCTGGTCGGCGCCTATTTATTTGGTGATGTGATGGTTGCGCAATTGTTTGTGCAGGGTTCAGGACTGGATATCAGTATCCCTTCCCAGTTCCTCTCGGCGCTACCCTACCTGGCAACGATTATCGTACTCGTAATTATTTCCCGTGATCAAAATACGGTGCGCCTGAATGCGCCCGTGTCATTGGGGCAACCGTTTCGTCCGGATGCATAGTCCGGATGCACAGAAGGACTGAAAGAAATAATGGACATACAGTCCAGAATTTAGCTGGCGTCGATCATCTACAGGGTATAATCATGAAACGTCTGAATACAGCCTATTAAACATAAATCCGCAGGAGGATTGCAACGTGAAAATAAAAAACAAACTGGTTAGAAACTTAACGACCTCGATGCTGGTGGCGGTAGCAAGCCTGCTGTCAGCCACATCGATGGCGGCGCCCGATAACATCGGCTTTGTTTATGTCAGCCCGATTGGTGATGCCGGCTGGACTTTTCAACACGATATGGGACGCTTGCAACTCGAGAAAGAGACCGGCGTAACCACTAATTATGTTGAAAATGTTGCGGAAGGTGCGGACGCCGAACGCGTGATTCGTGAAATGGCGAAGCGCGGCGACAAGGTGATTTTTGCCACCAGTTTTGGCTACATGAATTTCATGTTAAAGGTTTCCAAAACTTTCCCAAACACCGCGTTTGTACACGCAACCGGCTACAAGATGGGAAAGAACATGGGCATATACAATGCTCGTTTCTACGAAGGCCGTTACCTGACCGGTGTCATTGCGGGCGAGATGACAAAGTCGAATGTGCTGGGTTATGTAGCTGCCTTTCCGATTCCTGAAGTACTGCAGGGAATCAATGCCTTTATCAAGGGTGCCCGCAGCGTAAATCCGAAAGCCGAGTTGCGCGTAATCTGGGTTAATTCCTGGTACGACCCCGGCAAGGAGCGTCAGGCTTCAATGACCCTGATGTCGCAGGGTGCGGACATTATTACCCACCACACCGATTCCACCGCTGTGGTCCAGGCTGCTGAAGAACAGGGCAAGTATGCTTTTGGTTACCATTCGGATATGTCCAAATATGGTCCAAAAGCGCACCTCACCGCGACTACCCATCTCTGGGGCGACTATTACACGCAAACGATCAAGGCTGTGCAGGCTGGTAACTGGAAACCCGAAAGCACCTGGGGTGGATATAAAGAAGGCATGATAAAACTGGCACCGCTGAACCCGGCGATTCCAGCCGATCTGCAGGCTCGTATCGTCGCCATGGAAAAGCAGCTCGCCGATGGCAGCCTGCACCCGTTTGCCGGGCCAGTTGTCGATCAGGATGGAAAAGAGCGTGTTGCTGCGGGTACTAACATGAGTGACGGCGATTTGAGCGGTATGGATTATTACGTCGAAGGCGTAGTCAGCAAACTGCCTTAATAAAAATGGGTCGGTGCAGCTATCGACATCGATTGATGGCTGCACAGTGACGCCCGAGTATATTTCGTGAATTTATTTTAATGGAAGCTTACCTCCTCGACTGGGCCAACTTGCTGATCCGCTGGTTACATCTGATTACCGGTGTAGCCTGGATCGGCGCCTCTTTTTACTTCGTCATGCTCGACAGTTCCCTGTCGAAACCAGCGAAGCCGGAAGACAGTGCGCGTGGTGTATCGGGCGAGTTATGGGCGGTTCACGGCGGCGGCATTTACCATAGCCAGAAGTACCTGGCGGGGCCACTCGGTGAGCCACTCTCGGAGCATTTGCACTGGTCGAAATGGGAGGCCTATAGCACCTGGCTTTCGGGCATGGGATTGCTAGCAATCATTTACTGGTTTGGTGCCAATACCTATTTAATCGATGCGCAGGTTATGCCGCTGACACCAGTGGTGGCAATCGCGATCAGCATCGGTTTCATCGTTGGGGGCTGGTTAATCTATAACACGCTTTGCAAGATTCTAAAGGGCAAAGATACACTGCTTGCAATCATCATATTCCTACTGGTGATGATATCTGACTGGGTTTTGTTTCACCTGTTTAGCGCCCGTGCCGCCTACCTGCACGTGGGTGCGATGATGGGCACGATTATGGTAGCGAATGTTTTCTTCCAGATCATACCCGGGCAAAAGAAAATGGTGGCGCAGATCAGGACTGGACAAGAGCCGGATTCAGAACTTGGCATCGTCGGCAAGCAACGCTCGGTACACAATACTTATTTTACCCTGCCGGTGCTGTTCATCATGATCAGCAATCATTACCCGATGACTTACAGCCACGAACAGGGCTGGCTGGTACTGGGATTTGTGATGATGGCCGGGGTTTTGATCCGTCAATTTTTCGTATTGCGCCATAGCGGCAAGCAAAACTGGGCTCTGCCCGTGATTAGTTTAGGCTTGTTATTGGCGATGCTAATCTATTTGATGCCGACACCTGTCGAAGTTGACGCGTCGGTTTCGATCAGCGATGCGCAGATACAGGAGGTGATCGATGCTCGTTGTGCGTCCTGTC
>QNFD01000542.1 GCA_003645435.1 Gammaproteobacteria bacterium
AACAAACCGGCGCGGACATGTTAATTTGGGATGGCGCCTGCGTGGTACATGAAGCATTTAAATCCGACACTTTGGAGAATTTAAGAAAACATTATCCAGAGGCAGCTGTTCTCGTTCACCCTGAATCACCGATGGGCGTTATTGCGCAGGCAGATGTTGTCGGATCAACAACGAGTTTAATTCGGGCGGTCACTGAACTACCGAATAGACAATTTATTGTTGCTACCGATAATGGGATTTTTCATAAAATGAAACTGGCAGCAGGTGATAAGCGACTAATCGAAGCTCCAACCGCGGGTATAGGTGCAACCTGTGAGAGCTGCGCCCATTGTCCCTGGATGGCGATGAACAGTCTTAATAATCTAGAAAGTACTTTAGAGGGGATGCATAACGAAATCGTCATCGATGAGTCTATTCGAAAAAAGGCCATGCAGCCATTGCTGAAGATGTTGTCATTTAATCAAAAGCCGGAAATATCATCGACTTTGATTCAAAACAATTTGTAGCTCCGATAAACAGCTGTGATCAATCAATAGGAAATTCGCTATGCTAAAAAAAGTGGGAGACACCGTTATACAACGAAAACACAGGGCTACTTGCCATTGCGGATCGGTGGTACTGGAAGTTGATTTACCGCATGGAATCGTTGACCCGCGAAGGTGTGACTGCTCCATATGCCGCCGAAAAGGAGCCGTGGTTGCATCGGTACCATTGTCAGGAGTCAAGATTGTTAAAGGCGAAGATGTATTAAGCCTTTATCAATTCGATACGAAAGAGGCGAAACATTATTTTTGTTCTATTTGCGGCATTTACACGCATCATAAGCGCCGCTCAAATCCTGACCAATACGGTATTAATATTGGATGCCTTGAGGGTGTTAATCCATTTCTGATCGAGAATGTGCCTACTTCCGATGGCATCAATCATCCATCTGACCGGAATACCTGATAATTATAGTATCAACACGGATAGCCTGAAACATTACCAGGCGCTAAACCATCGCTACAGCTAATGCTGAGCGTGATCCTTGTAATCGAGAGATATAACAGTTGGCGAAGACAGGCAAAAATATAGAGAAACATCAATTGTATTATTTCAGTGGCTGTCCCTATTGCATAATAGTACGCCTTACGCTTTGGTGGTTGGGGCTTAAGATGCCTCTCAGGGATATCCTCTCACATCCTGAGAACAACGCTGAATTGATTGCAGGCGGTGGAAAAAGCCAGGTGCCGTGCCTGCGTATAGAAGATGATAAGGGCGAGGTGCGGTGGATGTACGAATCTATTGAAATTATTCAATACCTGAAATCCGAACTATCCTGATGCACTCTAAACGGGCATTCTAATGTATTGAAAGAGAAGCGAAATATGAGAGTTTTTCTGTATACGGCAGTGACGAATGACTAAGCCAATCAAGGCAGTCATGTTATCGGCGTTTGTATTTCCTGGAGCCGGCCATTTCTTTTTAAAGAAATATGTTTCAGGTACTGTATTGACTGGTATCGTATTGGTATCGCTCTATTTTATTATTTCCAAAACGGTCGAGAGGGCTCAGGAAATAGCTGATAAAATCCTGCTTGGTGAAGTTCAACTAGATATCGCGGCGATTACAGAATTAGTATCAAGGCAACCAACAGGCACAGACGCCGAACTCATTAACCTTGCCTGGATTGTTTTAATCATTTCATGGCTCATAGGTATTGCTGACTCATATCGAGTTGGCCGTAGCCGACGAACTTGCCAGGGTTAGTAGAATCGCAGTTGCAAGCGGTACGGCCCTGCCATTCAGGCAAAACTGGTTTGATGCCATCTTTCATGTTCTCTGCCGGCTGGTGCCTACTGGGGCGTTGAATTCAGCTGGTATAGCACCTCCAGTGCGGCTGGCGGTTTATTGCCAAAGCTCGAGAACCATTTTTTATAAATCTTGACGATCTCACCGCTGCGATTCAGTTGTGAAAGTACCCGATCGGCGATGAGCTGGAAATCGGCGTCGCCACGCGGCACCGCCAACGCAAATGGCTCGAACGAGAAGAGTTCACTGGATAGCGTATAAAGTTTCCGCCCGCTACGCGCAATAACCTGTCCAATCAAAACGACCTGGTCGGCGGAGAACGCGTCAATCTCTCCTCGTTCGAGCATGACCATGCCCTCATCTGTCGTACCCACTGGAACTATTTCAACATCGATACCCAACTCGCCTACCGCGCCGTTCAAGGATCCGATCGTCGTTGTATTGGAGACCACGGCCACCCGCTTTCCCTCGAGGCCCTCGACGTTTTCCACAACCGCGTCTTTTCGACTCAACAAGGCCCCGCCGGTGACGAACGTGAGCTGCGTGAAACCAACAATCTCCGACCTGGAGAGCGTCTTGGTCGTCGCGCCACAAAGAATATCTATCTTTCCAGACTGAATAGCATCGAAGCGGCTTTCTGCCGTTACGGGCACGTAATTAATCCTGATATCGGAACGGCCCAGTTTCTGTTTTTCGGCTGCGGCGATATGGATACACAATTCAACCGAGTAACCTGCGGGTTTATTGGAACCCCTGTCGAATGACATCGGTGTCTGA
>QNFD01000543.1 GCA_003645435.1 Gammaproteobacteria bacterium
AAATGGTGCCCAGGGGCGGAATCGAACCACCGACACGAGGATTTTCAGTCCTCTGCTCTACCGACTGAGCTACCTGGGCATAAATGCGGAAGCGCGTATTTAAACGGCAGCGGCCCATAGAGTCAAGCCTGATTGGGCAGATTGCTCGAAATTGACCTCATGATCAGCGGTATCGCGATTCCTGCGGCGAACAGGCTGCTTCGACCAGGGCCAAAGGCATTCAAATCCCGGAGGTATTAAAAGAGACATCAAAACCTCGAAACACAGCGAATGATACAGATTTGAATCAAACCACCTTGGGGAAAGGTACTTGCTAATCGAGGAAGACCAGCTGTGCAATGGAATACTCGCGACTATCAACTCCAGGCAAAGTTAGACGTATTGAATGGACTTCCTGTAATATTGAAAACCACAATTTACCTGCTTGATTGGCGACGGCAGGGCGGCGTTCCACAAATCGACCTCGATGTGCCGCTCTGGTTTGCCTGAAGCACTTAACGAACGCGTTTCCCTGGTATCGGACTATGAAACATAATGCTTGAGACAGGCTAATGCCGCCTATCGGCGAGGAAAGCAGTTTCAAGCAATCACGCAGCTGAATTAATAAAAGGAAGTTAATGAGCAATTCGGGCACACAAGACGTCGGACTGGAACAGCGCCTCGATCATGTTGAGGAAGCACTGGGTTTGAAAGCGCCCGCTCTCGAAAAACGGCTTGAGAAAGTTGAGGGCGAATTAAAGGTGCTAGATAAAAAGAATCCCTCAAAGCCTGTATTAACTTTTCTTGATTACGTCATCAAGTTCCTGGGGGCGCTGACACCGATAATCGTGCTAATAGTAGGATTCGAAATTAAGGATTCGGTTGACCTGGCCATCCAGGAGCGGGAACTCAGTATCAAGGAATCGCGCCTAAAGATCGATGAGGCCAAAGCGCTCGATGGCCTGCTGAAAAACTTTCGCAAATCCGATATCGGTGTCAACGAGGCGAACCGAACCGCCTTGATGATTCTCGATTACGGTAGTGCCGGTATCAAACCTCTGATCCAGGATCTCAATGTCAACCAGGATCACAGTGTTCGCGCACAGGAAGCGCAAAACGCGCTCAAGATCAATGCAGTCATGAGTGACGACCGCCAGCTGATTTGTTCTTTGCTGGGGAGAATCAACGAAATGCAACCGCCGGTGTTCTACCCACAAGGCCTGCAGCGAGTGACGGCCCTGAGCAAGGATATTAGCTGCAGGGATTTCAAATGAAGCGGACGGGTAAACACACAGGTATGACGTGGTGGCTAAAATGGGCGAGCCACATGCCGCCGAGCCGCGACCGGTATCACGCCCTTTCCAATCTGCGACGATTATCCCACCAGTTAATGTTCGTGTTCACCCTGTTGCTTGGTTGCACCGGTCAAGCCTATGCCGACCTCGCGGGGTGTGACGCGGCACTGCGGCCTACATCGGAAAGCGGTGGCAGCATGACGTTTATCCTGGCCCTGGACGGGCTAAGCGTCCCTGAGTCGGTTCCTGGCCTGGAGGACCCGCGGATTCTCGCAAGGGGTTTGACCTTTAAAGTGGCCACCAACCTCGAAGCCCTTGAGCTCGACCAATTGGGAACGGGCAATATCGTGAAGACGCGCTTTCAGGTGGTGGCCTGCCCTCAGCGGCAGCCTCAACAGGCTGGCGATATCGAGAACGAGGCCAGCCTGTTCCTGGACAACGGCGTTGTCCTCGAGATGTGGGGCTCCTTCGATCTTGACGAGGCAATCTTTACTCACGCCATTCTACCGATATACGTGCGTGGAGCCGGCGAGGAAATGGGACCGGGCAAGGTTTTTGATTTCGCATTCTCCTATGAAACCACGACGCCGGTAGTGCCACGCTCCGAGCTGCGCTTTCTGAAAACCATCCTGGCCAAGTCACTACCTTTGCGCGCATACGCGGCTGTGGGCGCTGCGGCGATAGCCCTCGATGAGCGGGAGTATGACCTGGCTCGACGATACTACTGCGATTCACGGCAGATCATGCTCGATATTGAATCCGAGCAAGGCAGCCTTTCGAGTAACGACCGTGATTTACTGGGACATATCGAACAGATGTCGCAGAAAGTGATTACCCTGGCGAAAAATGATGCCGACTATCACGGTGTACTGGGTACAGAGTTGTTGCTTGCGGGCACCGGCTGTGGAGGATCGAGTTCATGAACCTCGGCCCAGGCCCAAAAGCCCTTGCGCAAATCCTGCCTGGACAGGACACGATAAAAAACGGGTTGATCCCGTCGCTGTTGTGCCTTGGACTGAGCCTGCTGTTTCCGTTCATATGGTCAGACGCCAACGCCGGTGCCGTCGGTATTCGATGCAATGATCCGGTGGTCTTTTCAAATTCGGATGTGAACATCGGTGTTATACCGTTTACCACGGAAGCACCGGACGCCGATCTAACCTATCAGTCCAACACCTTCGTCTCATCAAACCACCTACCGGCATCCAAACTCGCTCGCGTCATCCAACTCGATACGCTGTTCTCACTGCGTTATCCGGCCGGGATGG
>QNFD01000544.1 GCA_003645435.1 Gammaproteobacteria bacterium
TGACCTGGTTACCGTCGCGTTCTATCGGCACCCCCATAACACGGAAAGCAGCCAGCGTGTTGAGGCTATCCTCTCCTTCCAGAAAACCGCTGATATGGGTCGTACCCTGCGCAATCGAGGCTAAAATTATGGACCGATGGGAAATTGATTTGTCTCCCGGAACTCGAAAAGAACCGGTTACCGATCCGCCTGGTAAGCATTCAAATTGCATGTCTAGCAATTACCGATGAGCAAGTCTCTTTCAGACTTGGCCTTACCAAACAATTGTAATAAACGCTCTCCATCCTGATTTCGAATCGCAGCCGACACCTGATCAAGTTCGTCCTTATATCCCTCGATAAATTTGAGAAGCGCATCGCTATTGGAAATACAGACATCTCGCCACATCACCGGATCGCTGGAAGCGATCCGGGTAAAATCTCTAAAACCACCCGCGGCATAGTTAAATATCTCATCGTGCTCATTCAGGTTGGACAGGTAATTCACCAGTGAATAAGCCAGCATATGCGGGAGATGCGAAGTGGCGGCAAGTACCCTGTCGTGATGCTCAACATCCAGGTAATCAATTTTGGCGCCGCAGCTGCGCCACATTTGTTCAATTTTCGCTACCGCGGCCGGATCGGTGGAATCAAGCGGTGTCAAAATCACCCTGCGATTCTGATAGAGGCTTGCGATGCCGGCCTCGACGCCGCTTTTTTCGGCGCCGGCTATCGGGTGGCCAGGTACAAACTGCCCTGCCCTGGCACCGAAACTTGCCTTTGCTGCTCTGACCACCGAGGCCTTGGCGCTGCCAACATCGGTAATTACCATGTCATCGGTTATAGCGCCGCTGATTTGTTCGAATACCGATTTCATAACACCCAGCGGTACCGCTACCACCACCGTGTCTGCGCCATCGACTGCATCGACAATAGAAAGCTGATAGCTATCAATCACTCCCAGCTCGATGCCTTTTTCGAGGTTATGCTGGTTACGTCCGCAACCAACCACATGACCAACCACACCGGCCTGCTTGAGTGCCAGTGCCAGCGAGCTGCCAATCATTCCCACACCAATAATGGCAAGCCGTTCAATCATAACAATTCATCCAGTTTTTCCATTAATACGCGCTGCTGCTGTTCGGTTCCAATAGTAATACGCAAATAGCCGGGTAAATTATAATTTCCAACAGGCCGCACAATAACGCCCCGCTGCAACAGGCCCTGATATATTTCATCACTTCGCTCGCCAAAATTAGCCGTTAGGAAATTGGCCACCGATGGGATGTAGGGTATGTTTCTGGAATCGAAGAAATCCATCAATTGGCGCAGGCCAATTTTGTTATTGTCTATACTCGCCTTTACAAATTCTTCGTCGCCAAGGCTGGCGGCGGCAGCGGCTAGCCCTAGACTATTGGCATTAAAAGGCTGGCGTACTCGATTTAACAAATCACTGACTTCTGCACTGGATATCGCATAGCCCACGCGCAAACCGGCGAGACCATAGATCTTCGAGAAGGTGCGGGTGACTATCAGATTCGGGTACTCTGCAAGCCATTGCAGGGTATCGGGATAATCATCTTCGTCGACATATTCGAAATAGGCCTCATCGACGATTACGGCAATGTGATCTGGTACCCGATCGATAAATTCTTTTAACTCGGCCCGGCCTAACCAGGTGCCGGTGGGATTGTTAGGATTAGCAATAAAGATAACCCGGGTGTTTTCACCGATCAGGTTGAACACCTCGTTCAAATCGTGTCCGTAGGGCTGGTCGGCATCTGATCGCAGGGGCTTTGCAACACGTGCTGTTGCACCGCAGGCCTGGACAATCAACGCATACACCAGAAAAGCGTGTTGCGAGTAGATCGCCTCTGCGCTACTGTCCAGAAAGCTGCGTGCGAGCAGGTCCAGTACATCGTTAGAACCATTACCAATAGTAATTTGTGAGGTATCGACACCCAGCTTTTGCGCCAGCCCTCGCTTCAGATAAAAAGCGTTCGCGTCAGGATAAAGTTCGATGTTTCGACTGGCGATCGCAATCGCCTGTTTGGCCCGCTCTGAACATCCAAGCGGGTTTTCATTAGAGGCGAGTTTAATCGCATTCGCTATGCCCAGTTCGCGCTCGAGTTCTTCCACCGGCTTACCCGGGGTATAGGGCTGCAACTGTTTCACCTGCGCAAGCGCGGAATCTATTACCGACATCTTCGAATCTCTATAGAGAGGCCTTTGGATAAGACCCCAATACCTTGAACAATGCCGCCTGTTGTTTTAATTCCTGCAAGGCATGTTTGACATTATCCGACTGCTGATGACCGTCAATATCGATAAAGAATACATACTCCCATTTTCGATCGGGTGCCGGACGCGACTCAATTTTATTCATGCTGATATTGTTATTCGCCAGCGGCTGCAGCAAAGCCAGCAAGGCACCCGGATTGTTTTTAGTTGATATCAGCAGCGACGTTTTATCGTCACCGCTGGGATCGACATCCTGATTGCCAATGATTACGAAACGGGTGGTATTGTCCGATACATCTTCGATACTTTCGAAGCA
>QNFD01000545.1 GCA_003645435.1 Gammaproteobacteria bacterium
AAACAACCAGTTACGCCTACCCACCGCGAATGGCCTGATCGCATTTTCGGCGAGTGCGTTGCTGATGTGTAACCGACCATCCTCACAATAACCGATCAACAACTCCCACTGGTTCAACGTGTAATTGATCGCGGTCCAGGTCAGACTATCCCTGGGTATCCGGCGGATGTTCTTTTCCAGCCAGTTTTTCAGGTCGTCGAGTACCGGCCTACTCAGTCGTTGACGGTGTTCAGTTTTTTGCTCTGCACTTAGACTCTCTATCCTCGACTCAATCGCATAGAGCTTGCGGATTTTACCGATCGCAATATCGGCTTTACTGACCCGGTCACCTTTCTTTTTAGCAGGCGCCGCCTTGCTCGCTTCGACAAACTTCCGGCGTGCATGATCCCAACATCCAATACGGGTAATCGGGTTTTCCCGGCAGACCCTGTTGTAGCCCGCATAACCGTCGGTTTGCAGCACACCTTGATAGCCTTCGAGCAGGCGCATCGGCACCGTCGCACCGCGGGAAGGGTCATACTCAAACAAGACCGCCGGTTGATCGGGCGGACCGCCCCGTATCAACCACATCCATTTGTCCGAGGTCGCAGGCTTCCTGTCCTCCTTCAAGACCTGTACCCTGGTTTCATCGGCCTGCAGGTAATCCCCGCCCAGCTGGTGTTCTCGCAGCAGATTCATCAACGATTTGAATACATCGTCCAGGCCGATAATCCAGTTCGCCATCGACGCGCGGGTGATATTGCCACCGTAACGTTTGAGAATGGACTCCAGCCGATACAGCGGTAAAGAATCGGCATATTTGGATACGACGATATAGGCCAGCAGATTCACACTGGCAGTGCACTTGCCCAGGGGGTGAGGCTCGCGCTCGGCGGCCTGGATACGGGATTCGCCCGCCTCGTCAAAGACCGCTTTTTCCTGCCAGTATTCCAATACCCGCGCCTGCGCAGGAACGATGTCCAACTCTTCTTTGACCTTGGTGAAAAAGGTCTTACTGGCGCCTGCCTTGTCTTCATCGCTTAAAGTCAGGTGAATCTGAACCCGCGGCAGTTTATCCGAGAAACCGCGCTTGCGCTTTTTCGGACGCGTTTTGTGGGTTTCTTCTTCGGGTAGCTGATCTTCCAGGTCACCGAGCGCAACCTCAAGCTCGGCCTCATCAAACAAATCCACTTGAAATGCCAGCTTTTCGCTACTCGATCCAAAGCGCCGTATCTTCGCCAGACGCAAGTATTCCTCCACCAGCGTAATATACTTCTGCTGCTCGCGAATGATGTCATTCTTGCGATCGAGGGTGCGTTCGGTATCCGCTAATTGCCGGTCTTTTGCAGCCAGTAAAGCGAGCAGATCCGGCACCTTTAAAGCCCCTGAATCATGCTGATTATTAAGAAGTTTTTCCGCTTTCTGCATCGACGCATTCTACCAGAAACGCGCTATAAAAACCTCAATAAACTGACTCGTAACTGAGCTTTTTATGCCCTTTCATCAGGCTGATATCATAACCATCCAACAACCAGTTGATCTGTTGCCCTGACAGCGAAATCACTTCTTCGCCCCGGCGTGGCCAGCGGAATTTTTCCTCGGCCAAGCTCTTGTAGTACAGCACAAAACCATTGTCTTCCCAGTACAGGCATTTGATTTTATTACGTCGACGATTGGTGAAGGCGTAGAAGCCACCGTCAAACGGATTGTGCCCCAGTTCCTGTTCGACAATTGCGGCAAGACCACGGAAGCTCTTACGGAAATCGACCGGGTCACGGTACAGGTAGATCCCAGGCATATCGAGCGCTGGGCGCAACATACGATTCACCTCAGTGATTCCAGTAGCTGCCGCGCTACCGCCAGATTATCTGCGCCTATACCCTGGACCACCAGACCGTTCGGCAAGGCAACCGACAGGTGGCTGGCCACCCCACTTTGACATCGAACTAATGCAAAGCCTCCGGGCTCGGTAGGCCGATCTTCAAACTTACGTCGCCAATAAGTAAACCGGTGATAACTTAACTCATGCGCTTTGCAAAATGACGACTGCGACTCGCCCGAAGTTCTCCAGCGATTGATTTGGATTTGCCAATACTCGGCAAGCTCCTCGGTTTCCGATGCACCTGGCATGTTGACCTCCTGTAGATTAAAAAGACAGAAGCCACTATGATAAATTTCGATACGTACTTCTAGATGCTGATTTAAGAGCGCTTACATTGCCTTTATCCAATTTGTCCAAAATCGCGTGTTTGTGAAGCACATTCTCACACATGCGGAATATGACAAACTCTATAATCGTTATGCGAGAGGTGAACTGAAATGACCGCTTCAGCTTTTAAGGATGCTTGCCATAGCTTCGCCCAGGCAGCGGCGCCTTATTATCACATTACCGATAGTAGGTACTACGAAGAGGCACTCGAGTTGATTGAAAACCTGCTCGAGGAAGCGGAAGACTCACCGGACGATCCGCTGAATGCGGTCATCGAGATGCTAAGTCGTGCTATCGAAGTTTATGAGAACCAGGATGACGAACTGGCTGCATTCGAAAAACTT
>QNFD01000546.1 GCA_003645435.1 Gammaproteobacteria bacterium
CGGGAATATAGGACATGAGCAACTCAACCAGTGGTGAAAATTGCGTGTAGCCTAGCCAGATAAGACCTCCAAACAGAATTATGTTGATCAATAGCGGCATGACCACGTAGAGACGCACATCTGGATGCCTTATTATCCGTAGCCCTCGTCCCAGGCAGGTTGCGCCCTGCATAATATCGCCAGTTTTCAACATACTAGCCTCATTCCGGCAATATAACCGGCTCTGGAGCCACCCAGCCCTGCGCCCGATGCTCGGCTATGATCTGCGTGTATACCCCACCGCGAACATTAAAATCGGCGCTAACCCGCATGAACCGGGGAGAAATAGCCTCGACCAGGTCCGACAGGATCCGGTTCGTCACCGCCTCGTGAAATGCACCCTGGTCGCGGTAAGACCAGAAATAGAGCTTCAGTGACTTTAATTCCAGGCATTGCTGGTCGGGGATATATTCAAGCTGAATGTCGGCGAAGTCGGGCTGTCCGGTGAGCGGGCAGAGACAGGTGAACTCCGGGGTATCGATGCGGATCGTGTAGTCGCGATCCGGCTGCGGATTTTCGAAAGTGTCGAGCACTGTGGATGGTTTGCTACTCATGGGTGTTTCTCATAAATCAAAAGACTGATCAGGGGCTACTACGGCCGATTTCTGGGCTGTTAAAATATGCACTGTCATTATTGATGACAGACTATAAATTTAACGCGCGATTCTACACTAGAAACAACAATACCGGTGCCCTGATTGCAGGCATAAATCTAATTTCACTAACCTGTTTCTGAAACCAGTCCCACTAATTCGGGTTAATAGAGGAATCAGCAATAATTTCCCCAATCCTACTGTTGCCGGTGGCTGCAGGTGGTATACTTCGAAACCCGAAAAAAGCCAATATCTATTAACCCAACCCTATGCGCTTAAGCCAAATTAAAATTGCTGGTTTCAAATCCTTTGTGGATCCGACCAGAATTGTATTTCCCGCTAATATCACCGGGATCGTAGGGCCGAATGGCTGTGGAAAATCGAACGTAATCGATGCGGTACGTTGGGTGATGGGGGAATCGTCGGCCAAAAATTTGCGTGGTGATTCGATGGAGGATGTGATTTTCAGCGGATCCTCGACGCGTAAGCCAGTCGGGCAGGCTTCGGTTGAGCTGGTGTTCGATAACTCAGACGGCCGGGTTAAAGGTGAATATGCGAAATACAATGAAATTTCGGTAAAACGTCTGGCTACCCGGGCCGGGCAATCCAAATACTATCTTAACAATACCCATTGCCGCCGCCGCGATATAGCGGATATCTTTCTCGGTACCGGCCTGGGGCCGCGCAGCTATTCGATCATTGAACAGGGTATGGTGAGCAGGATTATCGATTCCAAACCAGAGGATTTACGGGTATACCTCGAGGAAGCCGCCGGCATATCAAAATACAAGGAAAGACGGCGCGAGACCGAGAAGCGCATACGCAATACGCGCGAGAATCTCGAGCGGCTGGTAGATTTGATCGAAGAAATCGACAAGCAGTTGAACCGACTTAAACGGCAGTCTCAATCCGCGGAAAAGTACAAGCTGCTTAAACAGGAGCAACGTAAGCTCGAGGCCGAAAATTTAATGTTGCAGAAAATGTCGTATGACGGCGACATATCCGCGCAGACTGGAAAACTGAACAAAGCTGAAACTTCGGCTCAGGAGCGGCTCGCACAGGTCCGTAGCATTGAAAAGCAAATTGAACAATGCAGGCAGCTTTTGATCGAAGCGAGCGATCGGCACAACGAGATTCAGGGCCGGTATTATCAACTGGGTGCGGATATTTCGACCCAGGAACAGGGTATCGAACACCAGAAAAATTTACGTCAGCATAATACCCAGGAGCTCGAAAATCTTCGTCAGTCATTGCTTGATTCGCAGCAGGCTATCGACCTCGACCGGGAGAAAATGGAAAAGCTGGAAGCCGAACTGATGCCTATCCAGCCACGCCTGGAAGCCCTTGTGAAAGAGCTTGAAATCAGCGAACAAGCGGCCGCTCAGAGTGAAAGCGACATGAGCGCCTGGCAGGGAAAGTGGGACCAGTTCAATCATGATTTCCATCAAATTCATGAATCGGCGCAAATCGAAAACAGGGGCATCGAACATATCGAAAGGCAGGTCAATCAATCAGGCCAGCGTAGAGGGCGCTTGCAGGAAGAGTTGCTAAGCCTGGATAGCAGTCGATACGACACGGAAATCGAGGCCCTCGAGCTCAGCGCGGAAGCCAAAGGACAGGAGCACGCGGCTATGCTCGAACAGGTAGACGTCAGTTCTGAAGATATTCTAAAGCTGCGTGGGGCGATTGAAAATCAATCGACCCAGCTTGATCAAAAGCGGCTGCGGGTACAAACATTGCGCGGACGCTTGAGTTCGCTGGAAGCCCTGCAGCAGCACGTGCTGGCGGAAAACAGCGATGAAATTCGAAGTTGGTTGGACCGATATCGCATCAATTCCGGCAAACGCCTGACCGAAGTGCTGAAAGTGAAGGATAATTTCGAAAAGGCGGCAGAAGTA
>QNFD01000547.1 GCA_003645435.1 Gammaproteobacteria bacterium
ACTTTGGAGAAACCGTACGCAATCTCATAAAAGATCTGGGCGTTGACATGGATCGATTTGAATCGGCGTATGACGTCGGCTTCTATAAAAGGCATAACCTGGGCGCTGTTACGTATTTCAACAAGCGAACATTTGGCCAGGACAAGGTAGTGAAGCACCCCTTTTGTGATTATCCGGGGTTCGTGGAAGGACTGTTGCGTTCAACGCTATCGTACGAAGATGCGGTTCAACAAACCCCGTTAAGTGAAAAAGGCAAAGAACAATTGTTGCGGGTCTTGAACGGCGGCCAGCATGTTCTGAAGCTACCCAAAGAGGATTTGCCAGAATACATTCGTACTCATTCCTACTTCGATTACTTAAGAGTCTCCTTGGGGGTTGATGATCCCGCGGTATTGAAAATGGCCAGGCGTACTAACATGGATTATCGGGGAGGCGGAACAGATTCGATGAGCATCAGCGAAGCCCTGTCAACGGGTCCTCTGGGCTCGGATCCTTACGCAGCATGGAAAGATGCAATGGACGAGGGGGACTATCAGGAATACGTAAACAGGGATGGAGACGCCTATTCAGTAAAGTACCCGTTCATTCATCACTTTCCCGATGGCAATGCCACCATCGCACGCATGTTGGTGAAGAGGATGATTCCTGATGTCGGTCCAGGAGAAAATGCCGAAGAGATTGTCTTATCCAAATTCAATTATGCAGAGCTGGACAAACCCAGCAACAGTGTTCGGCTTCGACTGAACAGTACCGTTGTGAATGTACAGCACGACGGCGATCCTGGTAATTCGAGTGGTGTTTTCGTCAACTACATCAATGACAACAAGTCGTACCAGGTAAAAAGCAAAGGCGTCGTGATGGCCGGCTACAACATGATGATTCCTCACATCGTTCCAAATCTTCCCGAGGAACAAGACGCGGCATTGAGAAAGCTGTCGAAGGTCCCCTTGCAGTACACCACCGTGGGAGTAACGAACTGGAGGGGAATGAAAGAGATGGGAATTGGGATGGCCATGTGCCCGGGCAATATACACCAGGTTGTGGGAATGGATTACCCGGTCAGCATTGGGGGCTATGAGTTTACAAAGACTCCGAACGACCCGTGTATTCTTCACATGAGAAGCGCGCCGGTTGGAGATACCGTTGGTGCGCCACGCACTGAACAGTTTCGTGAAGCAAGATACAAGATGTTGGGACTACAATTTGAAGATTACGAAGAAGAAATCAGAGAACACCTGGGCGGCATGCTGCCAAAGGAATTGTTTAATTTTGACAAAGATGTGAAGAGTATTTCCATCAATCGTTGGGCCCATGCTTATGCTCGTGGCAACCCGGGGGCTGTCGGGCGACAACCATTCGGCCGAATTACCATCGCCAATAGCGACGCCGTCTCTAGTTCGGGTTTGGCCAGTGCAGTTGAACAAGCATGGAGAGCTGTGAAAGAATTAGGGTGACAACAACGTCAAGAATAATTCCGTACAAAGAGAGCTGATGAGCGAGATAACAAGAAGAGACTTTATTAATGGCACGCTGATGGTGGCAGGGAGTTCCATGCTGCCGTTTGATGCAACAAGCCAGGCCGCCATGGTCACCCTCGACCCATCCTATTATCCACCGGCGCTCACCGGACTCAGGGGTTCTCACCCGGGATCAAACGATGTCGCACATGCCCGCGCATGGGCTGGGCAATCGGATTGGGGGCCAACCACCAAGCTTGCGGAGACCTACGACCTGGTTGTTGTTGGCGGCGGACTCAGCGGACTGGCGGCTGCTTATTTTTATCAGCAAAAGCATGGCACCGATAAAAAAATCCTGATTCTCGACAACCATGACGATTTCGGGGGCCATGCCAAGCGCAATGAACATACGATCGGTGACAATACGCGAATAAGCTATGGCGGTTCGCAGACAATAACGAACCCGGCCCAGGCGAATAAAATCGTACTCGACCTGCTGGAAGATATCGGTGTCGATCTGGAGCGCTTCAAGACGGCCTATGACATGGATTTCTTTAAGCGCAATGATCTAGGGTCTGTTACCTACTTCAACGAAGAAGTGTTTGGCGAAGACAAGGTAGTTCGACACCCGTATTGCAATTATCCAAATTATGTCGAAGGGGTTCTGGCCGGGAAGCTTTCCAACGAAGAAGCGGCAAGACAAGCGCCATTAAGCGACAAAGGCAAAGAACAGTTGCTGCGAGTGCTCAATGGCGGGCTGCATACTCTGGACGTCCCGGAAGCGGAGTTGCGGGACTATATTCGTACAACACCCTACTTCGACTACCTGAAGAATACGCTGGGGGTTGATGACCCCGGCGTTATGAGAATGGCCAGAAATTCCGGCCTGGACTGGGCGAGTAGTGGAACAGACATGTTGAGCATTGCCTCAGCCAAGCGAGCAGGTGCAATGGGGTTTGCACCTGTCGCGATTTACGACGAGGACAACCCATACATCTATCATTTTCCCGACGGCAATGCCGGTGTCGCGCGTGCATTGGTGAATAAATTGATCC
>QNFD01000548.1 GCA_003645435.1 Gammaproteobacteria bacterium
AATGACTTCCTGTTTATCGAATGACCCTGTTAACAGCAACCACAAGACCATTGACACAGCGGCTACCAGTAGGTAGTGCTGCCAGGTAATGGCTCTCTGGTGCACCGTATTATCTGATTCGTATTCTGACGAAACCATTCTGTTATATTCGTATCCGGTAAATGTAGATCGTGATAATGCAGTATCAGGGGGCAAGAGAACATATCATAACTTTATAGTATTTGACATCGATCAAATTTTGATCAAAAAAAGTGACGGAGGGATTAAAAATTACTTCTCAGGTCACTGCTGTCCCGTTAACTAAATTCCGTCATGCCGGCGCAGGCCGGTATCCAGTAAGCCGTTGAAAAACATGGATTCCGGATCAGCAAAAAACGCTGTCCGGAATGACAGTGCTCTTTTTTGATTTTCATGTTTCCCAGGCTTCTATGCATTCATCTGTCTTTTATCAGTAAGGCTTCTAGCCGAATTCACCGAAAGTTAACAGGACAGCAGTGTTCTCAGGTATAAATTGCTTCTAACTTCTTCTCCTCAGGGTCTAGCCAGCAAACCGCCATCAACCAGTAACTCGGTACCGGTTATAAACGACGCCCTGTCGGACAACAAAAACAGGCAGGCGTTGGACATGTCTTCGACCGTTCCCACTCTTCCCAGCGGTATCGCATTGGCGGTGGCCGCGCGCGCATCGGGATTAGCCTGCCAGCGATCCTGCATCGGTGATTCGCTGGGTCCGGGATAAATAACGTTAGAGCGAACACCGTCGCCCGCCAACTGGATTGCCAGTGATTTGGAAAGCGCCACGACACCGGCCTTGGCGGCCTGGTAGGCATCTTGCGGCGCCGCGTCACCGCGCAGGCATTGTGTAGAGGAAAAATGCACCATCGCACCGCCGCCGCGTTTGCGCATGTGCGGCACAATGTGTCTTGCCGTGTGCACCATAGATTTTAAATTGATTGCCATTACCTGGTCCCACACATCCAGATCCATTTCCAGGGCGGATTTATCCCGGTCGAACCACAGCGCACCCGCTACATTGGCGAGGTAGTCGATGCCGCCAAACAATGCCACGGCCTTTTCAACTACTGCAGCCACGGCTAGATCGTCGGTCAAATCGGCCTGAACGTAGAGTGATTGCTCCGGATTTCCGGGGATTTCATCGGGCCTGGGTTTGATATCGAACATCAACACCCTGGCGCCCGCGTTTAATAAATCACTCGCGATACGGAAACCCATGCCGCCGCCGGCGCCCGTGACAAAAGCCACTTTCCCCGCAAAATTCACTGACTAAACAATGCCGTGCGCCATCATCGCATCCGCGACTTTAATAAAACCGGCGATATTCGCACCCTTTAGGTAATTGACATAGGTATCGCTTTCACGACCATACTTTTCACACTGATCGTGGATTTGCTGCATGATGTCTTTCAGTAGTTGTTGCAACTCCGCTTCTTTCCAGGAAATGCGCGCACTGTTTTGACTCATTTCCAGACCGGACACCGCGACACCGCCGGCGTTCGCCGCCTTGGAGGGGGCAAACAGTATCTTCTGGTCCTGGAACATGTCAACGGCGACCTGTTCGCTGGGCATGTTGGCGCCCTCGGAGACCGCTATACAGCCATTTTTGATCAGTTCGGCCGCATCGTCACCGCTAATTTCGTTCTGGGTTGCACAGGGTATTGCGACATCACAGGTCACCATCCATGGACGTTTGCCTTCATAGAACTGGGCATCCGGATATTCATCACAATATTCAGAGATGCGACCGCGCCGGACTGTTTTCAGTTCATTTACCCAGGCCAGTTTCTCGGCATCGATGCCTTCCGGGTCGTGGATGAAACCGGAGGAATCGGACAGTGTCACGACCTTGCCGCCAAGATGATTGACCTTTTCCGTTGCATAGGTGGCGACATTGCCGGATCCGGAGATACAAACGGTTTTTCCCTCCAATGTGTCACCGACCGACTTGAGCATGGAATCAAGCATATATACCGCGCCATAACCGGTCGCTTCGACACGAATCAGGCTGCCGCCAAATTCCATACCCTTGCCGGTTAGCACACCGGTAAATTCCTTGGTCAGGCGCTTGTGCTGACCGAACAGGTAACCGATCTCACGCGCCCCCACGCCGATGTCACCGGCAGGCACATCCATGTCGGCACCAATATAATGATCCAGTTCGGTCATAAACGACTGGCAAAAACGCATCACCTCGTTATTCGACTTTCCCTTGGGGTTGAAATTTGATCCGCCCTTGCCGCCGCCCATCGGCAGCCCGGTGAGACTGTTTTTGAAGGTCTGCTCATAGGCGAGAAACTTCAGGATACTTTGCGTAACCGAGGGATGAAACCGAAGCCCACCCTTGTAGGGGCCGATGGCGTTATTGTTTTGTACGCGCCAACCGCGATTAACACGAACATTGCCCTCATCGTCTTCCCAGCAAACCCGAAAGATAATAATGCGATCCGGTTCCGCCATGCGCTCCATGATCTGCGCATCATGATACCAGGGC
>QNFD01000549.1 GCA_003645435.1 Gammaproteobacteria bacterium
CAGCGCCAGCAGCGTTCGCGGCAACCTGATCTCGCCGACGATGAGCGCCTCGCGCGTCAATGCCTCCCCGCTCAATAAACTCGAACACCAGTCGATCAGGGCCGAACCGGCCTCGAGGTCCAGGATTCCTATGTCGAGTGACAGTATTGCAACCATTAATAACAACAGCAGCAGGGCGGGATTCAGGAACCTTTCCACAAGGACAGCTCCTGTATCAATTCGAGGCTCCACGGCCCGGGGCATTGCCAGCGCCAGTCGTCAGCGCGCGCGGCTTCGCCTTCGGCAATGAGCGACTGGATGGCGGGGTGGCGGACAAACAGGTTCGCCAGCGAATTCGACAGCGGCGCTGACGAGTAGATCGCATCGGGCGGGTTTGCGACGATTCGTTCCATGCGCAGGCTGACGTACCCGGAAGCTTCGATATAGTTATCCCAGCCGGCCTTGCGCAGCAGGTCGTTTTCCAGCGTATTGGCGCCGGTACCGATGCCGTTGGGGCCAAGCAACAGCAGCGACTCGTGGCGTGGCGCGTAAGTCCTGTCCCAATCGACCACAGCCGAACCCGGCTTCGCATCGATCAACTCGAGAAACTCGGCCTGGTAGCGGCGAATGCCGTCCAGCGTGTTGGGTAACGACAGGACCGCGACCCGCTGGCCGAGCTGTTGCAGGCGTTTGCGCAGCAATATCGCATTGTACTCGCCGCTAATCAGCAAGCCCGCATCGAGTTGCAGGATATGCTCGAGGCTACCGTCGTGTACCGGCAGGCCGTCGGGCACCCAGTCCGCCGGGTACTTGTACAACAGTGGCGAGTAGGCGCGAACCTGTGACGGCTCGGCGAATTTCAGCAGCATCCAGTCCGTGCACAGATCCAGCGAGACGATTCCCCTGGCCGCGTCGGCGCGCGCTCCCGCGGACAGTAGTGCAAGACCCAGCAGGGCGGTGAAAGCGAGCTGACGAAAATTCATAAAACGCATTCTAAATTAAATTCAGGTTCCTGCGTTTACTGAATTGGGAGGGACCCGTATCAAAACCAGGTCCCTCCCCTGTCCAGCCTAGAAAGCAACCTTCAGGTTAAGCCAGAAGTTACGCTCGGGAGACGGGAAGAAGGAAGGCTGATTCGACGGCGCAAACGTTACTGGATCGAACGAGGTGAACTGGTTACCTGTCTCGCTGTACTCTTCATCCAGCAGGTTATTGATGCGGAATCCCAACAGCCAGTTTTTGTATTTATAGGACAGGTTCGCATTGACGACTTCGTAAGAGTCGAGCTTATCCAGTGAATTGGTGAAATCGCCACCGAAAACCTGCTCATCCACCGCTATAACCTCGACGTTGAACAACAATTCGGGGTTGAAGCGATAATTGCCGTCGACCCTGATGGTACGCTCCGGCACCAGCGGTAGCTGGTTACCATCGAATTCACCATCGGAGATTTCAGCATCCATAAAGGTGAGACTGATACGGGTATCGATCGAACTGGACCACTGCCTGGCCGCCTCGACAATCAAGCCGTTACGCTCAGTCTCGTCCAGGTTCAGGTTGGACGAGAACGAGTCAAACGCGATTTCGTCTTCCAGGTCTATGCGGTACAAAGTGCCGCGCAACCTGTATTCGCTCACACGGTACTCCATCCCCACTTCCATCGATACGCCCTGCTGGGTATCGAGTCCGGGTTCGTCGCCGAAAGGCACGTTGGTGTGCTCTTCCACGGTCGGGTAACGAAAGTTTTGATCCGCCCGCGCGAACAGTTTCACCGTGTCGAAACTATGGCTGTAGCCCAGGCTGAATACCGTAATCGTATCGTCAAAGTCTTCACCTGCGATATCGGCTTGCTGATCACTGTAGCGCACGCCGGCATCGACCTGGCTGCGTGCTCCGGTCGACCATTGCGTTGACAGGTAAACATCCTGGATCACCTGGTCGATTTCCTGCGGGCCGAATATAGAAACCAGTTCATAGTCCGTATCCTCGCGCGTGAAACCAACCAGGTAACTGCTGAGGCTGTCGGAATCCAGCGGGACGACCTTGTAGCTTGCGTTGAGAATCCCGGTATCGCGATCCTGGGTTGTCCTGGAGCCCGGAAACGGGCGAAACGTCTGGATGAACTCGCGGTCCGTATCGCGGTCGGAATAATCGAGGCTGACCGTGCGCGCATCGTCCAGCACCTTGCTCATGCCGATACGGATCATGCGGGTTTCGGTTTCGAAATAATCATCCTCGTAAAAACTCATCGATTGCTGCCTGTCGTCATCCAGCTCGTCCTCGAGCAGGGCGCCCGGTGTGTCAATTTCCTCGTCTACCGCCTCGGCCTCGATATAGGTTGTCAGGCCGCGGTCGATTCTTTCAGCTCTCACCGACAGGCGCTGGCTTTCCGCATCGTTATGGTCGCGATAATTGTCGGTGCTCCAGTCGGAAAACGAAGCCGAAATTCGGTTTCGACCGAATACCTTGTTGCCCGCGGCGCTCAACTGTCGTGAATTAAAACTGCCCGCGCGGATGCCTATCCTGG
>QNFD01000550.1 GCA_003645435.1 Gammaproteobacteria bacterium
CTAACCCTCGACAATTGCTCCTGCATTGTTCTACCACCTACATCCATGTAGGCGTCTCCCCGGAGGGGCGAGAGGACATTTAACTCCCTCTCCCTCTGGGAGAGGGCAGGGGTGAGGGTATCCGTAAGTAGAATTACTGCTGTTTTGGTCAATTCACCACAAACCTGATCAATATCAACCTTATACATCTCTAATACCCCGCAAACTTGATCCATATCAAGGCCGTACAAATCATTTCGCCTAGTGTGGCAATGTAAGTTCAAATTTTTGTTTTTAGTGACATATAACTTTTTAATAAAAATGGAGAAATGACATGAAGAAACGTAATCTCGCAAAGGGTCTTGGGATCCTTCTCTCCGCTGGCTTAATCGCTTTTTCGACAACCATTCCTGTTCAGGCCGAAGAGGACTCTGCGATGGCACGCGGCGGGCAGCTCTACGACAAGTGGTTTGCGGTAATTGGCGCCGATAAGCCGAAAGATACCCATAAATCATGGCCGGCATCCAACACCAAGAAGAAAGGTAACGCCACCTGGCGCTGCAAGGCCTGTCATGGCTGGGATCTTCGTGGTGCCGACGGCGCCTATGCGAGTGGTTCCTACAAGACCGGAATCCGCGGCCTGCGGGAGTTTGACGGCGGCAATCCTGCAGACGTGGTTGCAGCAGTTAAGGATAGTACCCATGGCCTCGGAATGATTCCCGATGCCGATCTTGCTGATCTCGCCCTGTTCGTCACTAAAGGACAGGTCGACATGACTAAGTACATCAACTCCGACAAGTCTGTGAATGGCGATCCAGCTAAAGGTGCTGCCTATTACAATACACTGTGTGTTGGTTGCCATGGTAAGAACGGTGAAAAGCCGAAAGACATGTCGAAATCTTTGGGTAAGGTAGTTTCCGGCAATCCCTGGGAAGGCTTACATAAGATCCTGAATGGCCAGCCAGACGAAGCAATGCCTGCATTGCGGGCTCTGCCTATAGATATTGCAGTAGATACCCTTGCATACACTGCTACCCTTCCAAAGGATAAATAGCAGGTAGTAACAAGCGGCGTCATCCCATAAGAGATGGCGTCGCTCCTTTCGTCAAGGCATCCAGGTAATTTTATATATGGTTAACCCATCTGAGAAAAGCGGGTTGATGTCACGCAAAGTTCTGTTCGGCACCTCACTTGGTGCAGCATTATTCTTTATAACTGCTGGTATCATTTTCTGGGGCGGCTTCAATACCGCGATGGAATATACCAATACGCTGGAATTTTGCATTTCCTGTCATGAAATGCGTGATACTGTTTACGTCGAGTACAAGGAGTCTGTGCATTACAGGAATCGGTCAGGTGTACGTGCGATATGCTCTGATTGTCATGTACCAAAAAACTGGACCGCGAAACTAATCCGCAAGATCAAGGCAACTAAGGAGCTTTACCACAAGTTGCTTGGCACCATTGATACAAAAGAAAAGTTCGAACAGCACCGCCTGGAAATGGCTGAGCGTGTCTGGGCTGAAATGGTTGCTAACGATTCTCGTGAATGCCGCAACTGCCACGATTACGGAACAATGGATTTTGATAAGCAGGAGCATCGTGCGCGTGAAAAGATGGAGGCCGCGATGGAGAAAGGTGAGACCTGTATCGAGTGCCATAAGGGCATAGCTCACAAAAATCCCGAAGAGGATGACGACGATTAAGTGATCGCCGGTTCAGGAGCAATAATCATATCTGAGTTCGTATGATGGGTTGCACCCATCCTACGTCTCTTTGCGGAATTAATTACAGACTCAAACGCCGGCTATTTGAATCTGGCTGGCTGGCTTCCCAAATCTGATGAAATTGCTCCAGCAAGATTCGGCATTCGAGCCGATTGTCTATTTCGAAATAACCCTCGTAACGAAGCGGATTCCTGATTCTCATATAGGACCTGTCATCGACGATTAACCAGTTCTCACTGAATTTTTTATCTAGCGGTATTGTAGTGGTTCGAATCTTGACGAATGTCGGCAATTTTTGCGCCAGGCGAATCAGGAAATGGCCATCCTGCGATGCGACACGGGTGTCATGGGCAATGATCCGAATGTCTGTCTTACGATTACGAATCGCCAGGTCTGACATATGGTCAAAAAGCGCCTTATCGCTATATATAGTTGAATCGAGACTGTCGCAAATGATATAGACTTTCTGTCCGGACATACCGATCAGGGTTTTCACACACTCAGCACATTCTTTTCTTCCAGTTAATACTTGAGTCGAACTTTCTTCCATTAGTTATTGATTTGTAAGGTTATTAAATTATTTATATTCCAGATTTCTGACCATGCGGCGATGCGGTATGCCGGCTTCGATAAATTCTTCAGAATCCGTCGTAAAACTGTTTTTTTGATAAAAAGGAATGGCCGTAGATTGCGAATTCAGCAATACCTGTCGGTGCCCCGCATTTAACGCCTGTTCGATCAAATTTTCCAGCATCATGGTTCCAATGCCCTGGCCGCGGTACTCGTCGAGTACGCAC